>JAFIGE010000261.1 GCA_020831585.1 Opitutales bacterium
ACGCCATCAGCCCCACCGCATACACATCGCTCGACGCATCCGCTTCCTCCCCGCGTTTCTGCTCAGGCGACATATACGCGTAGGTTCCCAAAAGTGCCTTCGTGCTCGTCCCGCCGCTTCCACTTCCCGCGCCCTCCACCCCCGGCAACGCCGTCTCCCGATCACTCATCGACATCGAACGCGCCACCGACTTCTGAACCTGCGAATGGATCCACTGCTCCCCCGCAAGCTTCACCAAACCAAAATCCGCGATCTTCGCACGGATCGGAGGCAAGGATTTTTCAACCGCTGAAGAACGCCCTCCGGGGCGTAGGCCCCCATGGGCCGGAGGCTGAAAAGACGCTGAATTCCGATCACTGATTTCTGATGGCTGATGACTGACCTCTGATCTCTGACCTCCGACCTCTGGCCCCTGCCCCCTGCCCCCGGCCCCTTGCTCCAAAAGCACATTCCCTGGCTTCAAATCCCGGTGCACCACCCCCTCCTTGTGCGCATACGCCAAACCCTCCAGCACCTGACGCAATATCTCACGGGCCTCCCCTTCTTTCAGCTTTCCCTTTTCCGCTTTCAGCTTTTCCCCAAGGCTCCCGCCTTCGATCAGTTCCATCCGCAGCCACGTTAGCCCATCCGTTTCCCCGAACTCATCCACACGGACGATGCCTGAATGCTGAAGGCGGTTCATCACCTTCGCCTCCTTCTCGAAACGTTCACGCGCGTCCGCCCGACCCGAAATCTCACGGTTGATCAGCTTCAGGGCGTGATGCGTCCCAAACACACGGTGACGCACCGCATACACTTCCCCCATGCCCCCGCGCCCCAGTAGGCGCAGCACCTCATACTGACCAAAGAGCTGCCCAGACCGCAAAAAACCCCCGCCTTCATCCCTGCCATCCAGGGGTGAAAAACGCGTCTCGGCATCGTCCATATTCATTCGGGCAACTTGACCAGCGAATCCCCTCAGGAAAAGCAAAAACCAGCCTGATCAACGACCAAACCGCCGTAAAGGAACCGCAGAGAGCGGTAGAGTAGAGAGCAGCGGGCGGGGGTTGCCCAACCCGCTGCTCCCCCTCGTCGAACCGGACGTGCGGATTTCCCGCATCCGGCTCTCCTGCAAACATTTCGTCATGGGCGATAGAGACCTAAGTTTTGCAGATACTGGTAGTGGCTCATCCCTTTCGGGCGGTGGTATTTACGCTGACTGCGGCGGTTCAGATGGGTGACCATCCGATTGCGGCAGTAGTGGCCCAGGTCACGGAACGCTTTGCGGGGATAACCGTATTGGAAGTAACCGCACCATCCTTTCAGGTAGGTGTTAAGATCTTGCACAACGGTCGGGGCGGGCTTGAAGCACATGCGCGGGCCGGTTTTCTCCCGGATGACCTCGCGGGCTTTCTTCAGCGTTTTCTTTGAGGGGGCGATGTTCAGGTAGTCATTGCCGCGACCGTGCAGGTCGCGGTCATACCGGAACGTGAACCCCAGGAAGTCCAGGCTTTCACCCTGCTTCAGTCGCACCACAGAGGTCTTTTCCCGGTTGATGCTCAAGCCCAGCCAGTCTTCCAATCGGTTGGTTATCCATTCGTCAATGCGCGCTCCCTGCCAGCGGGCCATCACCACAAAGTCGTCCGCGTAGCGCACGAGACGGGCGTTGGCCCACGTTGCCGGTCCGTCGGACCGGTGGAACACTTTGTCAAACCAGTGCAGATACACATTCGCGAGCAGGGGGGAGACGACC
The DNA here is from genome assembly GCA_020831585.1 of Opitutales bacterium. Taxonomy (GTDB): domain Bacteria; phylum Verrucomicrobiota; class Verrucomicrobiia; order Opitutales; family Oceanipulchritudinaceae; genus JAFIGE01. The sequence goes on from JAFIGE010000261.1 coordinate 1,733, forward strand.
CCACCCTGCGGCGTGCCCTGGTCGTTCTTCTGCGGGGGCTGGCGATTGCCTTTATCATCTTCTTCGATGATCGGCGCACGCAGCCATCCGCGGATGAGGTTCAATACGTTCCCGTCCGTTACCCGCATACGCACACACGCCATGAGTTTGTCGTGTGGAATCGTGTCGAAGTAACCTTTCAGGTCCGCGTCGTAGACCTCGGTTCGCCCCGCTTTGAGGTTTTCGCGGATCGCTTCGAGCGCATCGTGCGCTTTGCGACCCGGTCGGAACCCGTGCGAGCAATCGCAGAAGTCCGCCTCAAAGATCGGTTCCAGTATCAGCACGACCGCCATCTGCACCACCCGGTCTTTCAACACGGGGATGCCCAGTGGTCGTTTCTTTCCGTCGGCTTTGGGGATGTAGACCCGCTTGACCGGGCTCGGGCGGTAGCTCTTGGACTTCAGTTCCCCGTGGATCTCGGCGAGGAATGATTCCGCGCCGCCTTCCTTGTCGAGGATGTCCTCGGCTCTGACCCCGTCGATCCCGCAGGCTTTGCCCCGTTTGCCGACGTGTTTCCAAGCCGCTTCCAGCACATCCGGGCGGTAGACCCGGTCATACAGCGCGTAGAAGCGGAACTTCGGTTCTTTCTTCGCTTTCTGATTCAGCTTCCATCTCAACGTATGCAATTTATCCGGCAACAGGTCCATCTGCGCCTCATGGCGGTCCAGATAGGCCCGGTCCGTTATTCCGTAGTGGACCTCAGGGTCAAGCGGTTGCATGGCGTTTTGATCGTTGCACGTTTACAGTCGGTCCCCTTCGCTCCGGGCGGGTTAGGCCCTTCCACGCTACTATGGGACCGTCCGACTCCCGCCCCGGCGTTTCCGCCGGTGACGGGCCTCTCAGGTTCCTTGACTTCTCTTTCCCCACGCGCTGTCTCCAGCCACCCCGGAGAGCCCGACGACTGCATGCAGGTGTCGCTTCATCGTCGGTTGCAGACTTCACCATCTCAGGAAGGATGGTCGCTCTCAGATAGCGTAACGAGGCCGAATCGAGTTCACTTGCGTTACGGCTCGCGGGTTCGCCGCACCGGGCTTCGGCTTGGGGATTGCTCCTTTCACCGCCGGATTGGCTACATGATGGACACCTATTTGTCATGATGATTACGTTTCATTTCATTAGAGAAGCCAGGCTTCGCCTGACGCACCTGAAGGACGCTGAAAAGGATACCAAACATGCCGGTCTTGGCTCTTGGCTCTTGGCTTTCTCCAAACCACTTATCAGCACTTCTTTTCACTTATCTGATCCCTCTGTCTCCATTAGCGTGAATCAGCCTCCGGCCCATAGGGCCTACGGCCCGGAGGGCGTCAATGAGCGGTTAAAAGAAAACAGTGCTGAGCGCCCAGTTCCCAGTAACCAGTTCCCAGTAACCAGAACCCAGCACCCAGCCACAGCAAGCAAGATGCTCGCCCTACCCTCCTGTGTCTTTTCAGCGTTTTTCAGCGCAGTTCAGCGGTTCAAAAACCCAGAGCCCAGCGCCCAGAGCCCAGCGCCACGGCAAGCAGGATGCTCACTCGACTTTCCCCATCCAGCGTCTCCCCTTCAGCGTCTCTCCTTCAGCGTCTCTCCTTCTTCGCCATTTCAAATCCGCCCTCTGCTTCGCTGACAAAACCCACCCGGAGCCTTCGGCGCGTCCATCCGGACCTATGGGGGACGGCCATCCGGCTGTGTCCCCCGCCTACCAGCGCCGGGTGGGCCGGGGTTCAGTTTGTAGCCGCTGGCGGATCCATCGCGGCTAACGGGTCCATGGCCGGTTCAGTTCCCTGTAATTGCCGGATCACTCCGTCCAGCGTGTCTGATCTGAGCTTAGGGCAAGGCGGAAGCCTATGTTGTTGTTGCGGTTCGTGGGGGTGTTGTTGTTGCGGTTGGCGGAACGGCAGTTCTGCGCATTGTTGTTCCAACTGCCACCCCGGTTCACCCGGTTCGAGCCCGATGGCCATGCACCGAAATCGTGAAAGACAACGCTGACGCCAGTGAAAGGATTTGGCGGGCAGCGTGAAAGCGGTCAATGCGGTTACGCGCTGCTGCACCGCTGCATCACTGGCGGCCCCTTGCGTCCATGCGGCCTCCAACCAGCGCATCTTGCGGGTGAATCGCAGACGACTGCGCCGGTTTAATTCAGCATGAGTGGGGAATACCCGCCAGCCCAGCAGGCTGATTCCATGCCGGGAAGGACGCGGCTGCGCAACGTGCTTGAGACTTAGACGCAGGTCATCCTGCACCAACTTTTCGATGCGGCGGCCCACATCAATAAGACTGCCCGCATCATTGCCCCAACACACAAAATCATCCATGTAACGCACATACGCTTTTACCGATGAGCTATTCTCAGCAAAACGATCGATAGCACCCAGGTAGTGATTGGCAAAATGCTGGCTGGTCAAACTGCCGATTGGCAGCCCCTTGCCCGCATCGCCCAAACGGTGGCTGTCGATGATCCGTTCAAACCAGCCAAGCAGCGTCTTGTCCTTAAAGACCCGCCGCAATTGGTGGAGTAGCACACCATGATCGATCGATTCAAAGTATTTTCGTACATCCATCTGCAAATACCATGGGTATTGCCGCATGGCTCGCTGAGCTGTCTCCAATGCGGCCAACCGTCCTTTGCCGGTCCGGCAAGCGTAGGTGTGGTGAATCAGCCGTCGGTCAAGAATCGGTTCGCACCAGCGCATCAGGGCGTGATGGAAAACCCGTTCGACAAACCGTGCAGCATGAATGGTGCGTTCCTTCGGATCAAAAACCTTGAAGGTATTGAAGCATCCCACGACAAAAGTGCCCGCCACCAATTCCCGCCGCAACTGGTCGATAGAGGCATCAAAGTCCTTCCAAAACCTCCTCACTTCCAACTTACCCCGCTTGCCGCGGGCGGCCCGATGGGCCGCCCATACAAGGTTTTGCCGGTCGATGATGTCCGGCCAAAGATGGCCATGCCGTTTCATGTCACTGCTAATCCAAAAGCTGCTCTCAGCGGATCTAAAAACAAGTCAGCATACTTTTCCAGTTTTGCGCTGCCAACTCCCGGAACCTTCTCCAACCCGGCACGCGTGTTCACTTTCGTGGTTACCATCAACGCAAGCTGCTCGTTCGTGAAAATCTGATAAGCCGGAATGCTCTCCTTTTCCGCCAGACTTTTGCGCAGTATCCGAAGCTGCGAAAAGATTTCAAAATCCGCATCTGACAGCACCTCGCGATAGTCCACCTTTGCGGTCTTGGAGCGTTCCGCGACCCGGTCGTTGACGCCGTCAACGGTTTCCACACAAAACGACCAGAATGAATTGGTCCCGTCCGCTACAAACTCTTTGCGCACCGAGGCAATCTTGCCGCCCGCCAAGAAACGGTTCAGCGCCGCAGTCTCTTCGCCCATTCCGTGCGCACTTACTCGAAAAATTTGATAAGCCATAATTTGCCCCCATTTGAGAATCCTAAAAAATCCGCGCCCCGCTTCGCTTCGGCTGCCGGGCTCCCGCTGGCTCGTCCCTCGCCTGCCGCTCCGCGGCACCGCTTACGCCCGCCTGCCTTCGCTTCGCTCTTTAACTTTTCTGTTCCTTTCTTTAGCTCAGATCTTTCTGGTCAGGGAACTGAACTGAGGGCAAGGCGGAAGCCTAAGTGGAGGTGGGGGAACGTGGGGGTGAGGCTGCCGCGGCTGGCGGAACGGCAGTACTGCGCATTGCGGTTCCAACTGCCACCCCGGAGCACCCGGTTCGAGCCCGAATTCGGCCCCTCGTAGTCCACAAAGCTGCCACCGGGGTAGTTGCCAAACCACGTCCGCGTCCACTCCCAAACGTTACCGTGCATGTCATACAACCCCCATGCATTCGGCACCTTCTGCCCTACCGGCTTCGTGCTGCCTCCGGCATTGCCGCTAAACCAGCCCGCCCGGTCAAGGTCACTGTCACTGTTGCCAGTGTAAAAGCGCGTGGTCGTGCCCGCTCGCGCGGCATACTCCCATTGCGCCTCGGAAGGCAAGGTGTAGACATAACCCTCCGGCAGGCGTCCCGCACGCCGTTCCTGCTCCGTGAGCTTGCGCGCAAACTCCATCACATCATTCCATGACACGCTTTCCACTGGTGCGTTCAGCCCGCTGTTCTTGAAATGGCTCGGATTGTTCCCCATCAACGCCTGCCACTGTCCCTGCGTCACCGGATACTTCCCCAGCCAAAAACCCTTGGTCAAACGGACCCGCGTCTGCGGGCCCTCGTTGTCGAATCGCCCGCTCTCATTGTTCGGGCTGCTCATGGTAAACTCGCCGGGGCGGATCCACACCAGGTCCAGCTTCACCCCGCCCGGCAACTCCACTTCCGCGTTTTGGCCAGGTACCGGACCGCGCGCTTCCTCCAGGCGGAAGGTCAGCGTCCGCCGCTCCGCCGCTCCCAGGGTCACCCGCTGCTCCGACGCCTGCCACCCGCGCGCGCTCACGCGCACCAACTGCTCGCGCTGCGCGGGCAGTTCCAGCACATTGCCGGAGGCCGGCCGCACGGCCTCGCCGTTGACTTCCACGCTCCAGTCCCCCGCAGAGGGGCCGCTCACAGTGAGCGTCAGCCGACCCGGCAGGGGCTCCAAGCGCACTTCGTGCGCGGTCGCGCGCTGGTCCTGTATCGGCAGATCGGACGTGTCGGACCGATAGGACGGATGGGACACCTCCACCGAGCGCCGCCCCACTTCCAGGCCCTCCACCCGCAGCACGCCATTGCGCCACGAGCCCGTCTGCTCGCGACCGTCCACCTTCACCCCCACCCCTGCCCCACTTCTTAATTCTTCATTCTGCATTCTTACTTCCAACGCCCCCGCTTCCGCCACCAGGGTGCCCACGTTCAAAGTCCGCACTTCGGCCGGATCGAGAGTCACGCTCCGCCGCTCCGTGCGGTAGCCGCGCAGGGACACCGCCACCGACAGCTCGCGCTCCGCCGGCACTCCGCGCAGGGTTGCCGGGGTCTCGCCCGTGGCGCGCCAACCGCCCCCCTCCACCGCCACCGACGCCCCCGTCGGCACCGAGAGCACACGCAGCTCACCTGGCAAAGGCTCCAAGGCCCGCTCCACCCGCACCGTCCGACCGATCATCAGCTCCACCGGCACCTCCGCCGACTCGCGCCGCTCCGCCGACAGGCGCAGTCGGTATTCACCAATGCGCAATACATTCTCGCTCAACAGACGACCATTCGCGTCCGCCTCGCCCAGGCGTGTCTCCACGCCCGATCCGTCCACCGCCACGACCAATGCACCCGCACTCGTCAACACCTCCACCGCTCCCCGCACCGGCACCAAACGAATGCGCTCATCCAGCCCCGAAGGTCCCACCTCCACACGCGTCACCACCGGCTGGTAGCCGGGCGCCTGCACCAACAGCTCATGTTCCCCCAAAGGAAAATCTGCAAAGCGCACCACCCCGTCCGCCCCCACGGGCACATCCGACTCCGCCCCCAGCCACACCCGCGCACCCGCCTCCGCCGGATCGATGCGCAGGATGACGCTGGGGGACGGGGGAGCCCCATCCTGGGAAGCGAGTGCGGCGGTTTCGGTTGGAGTCCCGCTTTTAAGCGGTGTATCGACCCGCTGCTCGGCCACGGGACCGCCTAAAGGCGGGACTCCAACCGGGGGCTCCGCATCCAATGCGCCCCGCTGCTCACCCACCCACCACGCCCCCGCACCCACCGCCAGCAACAGCACTGCAGCGATGACCCACCGAAAGGAGCCGCGTGCTTTAGCCGCGGAACGACTGGAAACGCCGCTTCCGACCTGTCGCCGCTCCGGCAATGCAGCCAACATCGAACCCGCGTCGGCGAAGCGGTCCGAGGGATTCGGCATCGTCGCCTGCGAAATCCAATCATCCCATGCAGGGTCAATCTCCGGGTTCAACCGGGAAGGCAGTTGCATCCCCAACCCCTCCGCTCCCGTCAGCATCTGGTACGCCATCAGCCCCACCGCATACACATCGCTCGACGCATCCGCTTCCTCCCCGCGCTTTTGCTCGGGCGACATGTAGGCGTAGGTCCCCAATAACGCCTTCGTGCTCGTTCCGCCGCTTACGCTGCCATCGCCCTCCGCACCGGGCAACGCCGTCTCACGGTCACTCATCGACATCGAACGCGCCACCGACTTCTGCACCTGCGAATGGATCCACTGCTCCCCCGCAAGCTTCACCAGCCCAAAATCCGCAATCTTCGCACGAATCGGAGGCAAGGATTTTTCAACCGCTGAAGAACGCTGAAAAGACGCTGAATTCCGATCACTGATTTCTGATGGCTGATGACTGACCTCTGATCTCTGACCTCCGACCTCTGGCCCCTGCCCCCTGCCCCCGGCCCCTTGCTCCAAAAGCACATTCCCTGGCTTCAAATCCCGGTGCACCACCCCCTCCTTGTGCGCATACGCCAAACCCTCCAGCACCTGACGCAATATCTCACGGGCCTCCCCTTCTTTCAGCTTTCCCTTTTCCGCTTTCAGCTTTTCCCCAAGGCTCCCGCCTTCGATCAATTCCATCCGCAGCCACGCCCGCCCGTGCGATTGACGGAAATCATCCACATGCACGATGTGGGGGTGACGCAACTGCGCCATCACCCGCGCCTCCCGACGGAAACGATCCCCGCTGTCCGCGCGCGCCACGATCTCACGGTTGATCAACTTCAACGCGTGACGCGTGTGCAGCTCCCGGTGCTCCACCTCATACACCTCCCCCATACCCCCCCGGCCCAGCAGACGAATCACCCGGTATTCATCAAAATCCTGACCCGCCAGCAGACTCGCTCCCCCATCCGCCCCCTCCGGCGGCAGCCGCGTCACCTCCTCGTCCATGCTCATTGGCAGTCAATTTGGCCCTGGAATCGCATCAGGAAAAGAAAAAACGCACGCACGCGGCTACCCCCGCAGATCGCGCCAGTAGTTGGGCTTTCGCCGCAAATGCGCGATTGCCTCAATGACCAACTCAGCCTCTGTGTGGGAATAGGCTATGGCATAAGGAAAGCCGCGAACCATCGCCAAGCGGTAGCGGCCCTCCAGCCGCGGATGACCACTCTCTGGAAACGGGAGTAAACGATCCATCGCGCTTTCAACCTCCCGGAGAAACCTCACCGCCAGAGCAGGATCGATATCACGATAGTAAAGCAGCGCCTGCTTCAACTCGCCTTGCGCAACAGAACGGAAAACCACCTTCATGGGCCGAGCAGCTTCCACATGCGCCCGAAAACCTCAGAGCCCTCCTCGGTTACGATTTCGCCCCGCCGGGCAGCCTCCATCCGGGAGTGCACTTCCGCATCAAGGTCCTCGAACCAACGCGCCTCCGGCGGCGAATCCAAGCTGCTCAGTAAGCGATCCGCCAGGCGCGCCCTTTCCTTCAGAGGCAACGAAAAAAGCTCTTCTTCCATTTCCTTGCTTAAAACCATATGTTGAGAATGACAACCATGCCGTGGTTGGCAAGCTCCACCCATCTCAAAACCCACATGGGAGAGGAACCGCTGAATCACGCCCACCGGGGCGTAGGCCCCTATGGGCCGGAGGCTCAATGGCGCTGAACACCTTTCCACCTTCAGCGTCATTTCAGCGAAATTCAGCGGTTCCAAAAAACAGAATCCAGAATCCAGCACCCAGTAACCAGAACCCAGCCACGGCAAGCAGGATGCTCGCCCTACCTTTCCCCCTTCAGCGTCTTTTCAGCGCAATTCAGCGGTTCAAGAAACCAGAACCCAGCACCCAGCACCCACCCGAGGAACTCCTCCCACACCGTGTAGACAGGCGGGCGGTCGCGGGCGGGTCTATTTTCATAGCCGCCGGAGGGAGAAGACTTCATGGGCAGTTCTATCAGGTACCGGATTTCATAAAAATTTCGTCCGCCATTCGGCGGAAAGGAAAAAGAATAAAGGGTGAACCCTCAGCCGCCGCCAGCCACCGGCCCCAACAACACCCGAAAACCGAGGTTGCTGAGGCGGAACGAAGGACCGAACGCGTCGCGGTACCCGACACGCAGGCCGCGCTCGTTGCTGTCGTGCCACGAGCCCCCGCGCACCACCCGCGACGAGCCGTCGTTTCGCTCGTCCACTCCCACACGTTCCCACCCACGCCATACAGGCCCCATTCATTCCTCCCCGCATTTTCCACATTCACCGTTCTGCCGGCTCCTGCATTATAACCGTTGATCCTGTTCGAGTAATTCCCACGCGTCGGCGGCATCGAGTTGCCCCAGGGATAGGTCCGGTTTGTCCCACATTGCGCAAAACGAGTCCACTCATTGCCATTTGCCAGGCGGTAGCGGTAGCCCTCCGGCAAGCGCCCTGCAGAGTGCTCCCGCTCCGTCAGCCAATCACAGAACGCCACCGCGTCATCATAGCTCACTTGAACCACCGGCTGCCGAGGGCCGTTAAAATTATCCCCGCTGTTATGCCCGCTGCGGAATGCCCGGAACTCCGCGTTCGTCACCTCATACGTCCCCACCCACAGGTTCATCGCAGCCACCCACGTGAACGACATCTTCACCCCGCCCGGCAGCTCCACCTCCGCGTTTTGGCCCCGCACCGGACCGCGCGCTTCCTCCAGGCGGAAGGTCAGCGTCCGCCGCTCCGCCGCGCCCAGGGTCACCCGCTGCTCCGACGCCTGCCACCCGCGCGCGCTCACGCGCACCAAATGCGCACGCTGCGCGGGCAACTCCAGCACGTTGCCGGACGCCGGAGTCACTGCTGTGCCATTGACCTCCACGCTCCAGTCCCCCGCGCGCGGGCCGCTCACAGTGAGCGTCAGCCGTCCCGGCTGCGGCTCCAGCCGCACTTCGTGCGCGGTCGTGCGCTGATCGGCGATCGCGAGATCGGTCCGATCCGTCCGATACGACGGATGGCTCACCTCCACCGAGCGCCGCCCCACTTCCAGGCCCTCCACCCGCAGCACACCATTGCGCCACGAGCCCGCCTGCTCGCGACCATCCACCTTCACCTCCACCCCTGCCCCACTTCTTAATTCTTCATTCTGCATTCTTAATTCCAACGTTCCCGCTTCCGCCACCAACGTCCCCACATTCAAAGTCCGCACTTCGGCGGGATCCAGCGTCAGGCTCCGCCGCTCCGTGCGGTAGCCCCGCAGGGACACCGACACCGAAAGATCACGCTCCGTCGGCACTCCCCGCAAGGTCGCCGGGGTCTCACCCGACGCACGCCAGCCGCCGCCCTCCACCTCCACCGACGCCCCCGTTGGCACCGAGAGCACACGCAGCTCTCCCGCCAAGGGCGCCAGCACACGCTCCACCCGCACCGTCCGACCGATCATCAGCTCCACCGGCACCTCCGCCGACTCGCGCCGCTCCGCCGACAGGCGCAGTCGGTATTCACCAATGCGCAATACATTCTCGCTCAACAGACGACCATTCGCGTCCGCCTCGCCCAGGCGTGTCTCCACGCCCGATCCGTCCACCGCCACGACCAATGCACCCGCACTCGTCAACACCTCCACCGCTCCCCGCACCGGCACCAAACGAATGCGCTCATCCAGCCCCGAAGGTCCCACCTCCACACGCGTCACCACCGGCTGGTAGCCGGGCGCCTGCACCAACAGCTCATGTTCCCCCAAAGGAAAATCTGCAAAGCGCACCACCCCGTCCGCCCCCACGGGCACATCCGACTCCGCCCCCAGCCACACCCGCGCACCCGCATCGGCGGGATCAATCCGCAGGATGACGCTGGGGGGAGCCACGGCTCCTGACCGGCGTAGCTCTTCGAGCGAAGACGGTTCAGCCGGGGAAGCGAGTGCGGCGGTTTCGGTTGGAGTCCCGCTTTTAAGCGGTGTATCAGCCCGCTGCTCGGCCACGGGACCGCCTAAAGGCGGGACTTGTAGATTCCCTCACCATGGTTAGTGAGCTTATCGAGCCCTTTCGAG
>JAFIGE010000156.1 GCA_020831585.1 Opitutales bacterium
GTCTCTCGGAAAACACCCGAAAGTAAATACGCGGATTTAATAAACTAAATACTAGGAGGGGATAGGATTAAGCAGGAGAGGTAAGCGCAAAAAATCCTCTCTGAAGACTAATTTAAAAGCTACGGACCCACTCTCCCGGAAGTCAAGGCAATACCGAAATTACCCGAACCCGGATTGGCGTGATGAAAAGGGCGGAGATTTCGTTGGTTCCCGACTTCGGCGAGCTTAGTCGAGGCGCTTTAGCCGGGGTCCTGCGGCCCACCGTTTGCGCCCACCCGCCGGGACCTCAAAAATGCTGGACCAACGCTTGCAAGCCGCAGATGCAGGCCCCGCACTTTTAATCAAATGCCATTCAGCAAATTTTAGCGTCCCTGCGCGCCATGGATCGCGTTGGCGAGAAACTGCGCTTGGGATTCGGCGCTCGTGAGAATGTCTTGCTGGAGGGTCCGCGAATCGGGGGAAACACCGCGGTCATCACTCCGCCAGGTGATCGCCCGAAGGAGTTTTTGGCTACCGATTTGCCCGGTGTGCTGTAGCAACTCCATGTTTACCGTGAAAAAGGTACCGTAGTAGCGATTGCCAATCCGTGCCGACATGCCGTTCACGCGAACCACGAGAATTTCCGCATCGGCCTCGCTTGAAACACGCAGGTTGGCGGCCCGCAGAACAAACGCCACGCGCTGTTGTATGGCCTCTGCCGATAGACCGGATTCTTTTGCCCATTCGCCCAGCTCGACGACCCTAACCTGAATCGCACCGACATCCTGAAGGAACTCCTCGCTTGGTGCGGTGGAAGCCCAGGGGTGCAGGGAAAAGGAAAGAAGCAGGCTCAGAAGGAGGGCCATCCGCAAAAATGAGTTCGGAAAATGCCGTGAGTTGAGACGGTTCATGCTCGTGAGGTTTTGAAGGGAGCCACTCGTTTGGATCGTGAAAGGGAATATTTTCAGGGTGTGGCAACAAAGCCGCTGCCGGAGACTTCGACCGTGTTGCTGCCGCTGGTTCTGTCGGAGGAGACAATTATGGTTTGTGAGCTGAGGTTGCGAATAGTGAGGGTTCGCGTGGATGCTGCGCTTACGCGAACTCCACCGAAGATGAAAGACCCTTTCCGCGTAGGCGCGAATGCCGCAGTCTTCCTCAGCGGGGACCGACCGAGCTTCGGAGTTGTCAATTATCCAGGCAATGCCATCTTCGCTCCCCATGAAGCCTTTGCTCGCCGTTCTCAACGGACCCAACCTTGACCGCCTCGGAAAACGTGAGCCGGGCGTCTACGGTTCCGCCACACTCGAAGACCTTCATTCGGCATTGCGCGCCACGGCCTCCTCGCTGGGTGCGGATATTATCTTCTTTCAGACCAATCACGAAGGAGAGCTCTTGGATAAAATTGGTGAACTAGCCGATGGCGGCTGCGCCGGTGCGGCCATCAATCCCGGGGCATGGACACATACGAGCGTGGCCCTGCGCGATGCCATCGCGGGTTCAGGTATGCCCTTCGTCGAAGTTCACATTTCAAACGTCCACAAGCGGGAACCCTTCCGCCACCACTCCTACACTGCCGGCGTGTGCGATGGCGTCATTTCGGGCCTGGGGCAGCAGGGCTATCATTTCGCCCTGGAATACCTCGTTCATCAAATCTCCCGGGAAAAACCGCCTCGAAGCCCCGAAAAATAGCACATTTGCACGCGGTGTTCGCGGATGCGCGGCTTTGATGGCTGAAGAGGAAGCTGAGTGACCGGTCAAAAGCGATGCCGGAGCCCCATTTTCCATGCCCGTGGAGTACCTTCGGTAACGAGATTGGCCCCGGTAATACCGTCGGGGTAGCGACGGTTCAGGGCGTTTTCCAATCGGAGATTTAGCTCGGTGGAGGGTCCAACAGACCAGGAAAAACCGAGATCGGCGATGAGGAAACCATGGAGCCGGCGGGCGTTGAGATCGTCCTCAAACTGAGCGCCGTTCCAACGGGCGTTGATGTCCGCCGAGAGGGTGCTTTCTGCGGGCTGCCAACTCAAGCCTGTCGTGACCACATGGCGGGGGACCTGCGCCAGGCGCTTCCCCACAAGAGCGGGTTGCGTCCCGGCCGAGCGCACACGCGCGTCGCTCAGGGCATACCGCAGGATAAGATACCAATCGCTTGCGAGGGGTTGTTCCAAATCGAACTCCATGCCCCGGATCTCCGTGCGTTCGACATTTTGCCGCTGTCTCAATTGCCCCCCCTGGAGCGTTTCTCCGATGGTTACATTGAAGATGGGATCGCGCACGGAGTTGATGAAGAATGTGGTGCGCAGTCGCGCCCCCGAGGCAAACCAGTCGAGCCCCACTTCCCCGCCAAGGAGTTCCTCGGGATCGAGATCAGCGTTGGCTATCGTTTGATCGGCACCCACTTGAAAGGGCCGGTAGAGTTCATTGATTGTGGGGACCCGAAACCCCTGGTAGAGAGCCGCGCGCAGGAAGTATGTTTCGCTGAGCGGAAGCGTGAAGCCGATCCGTCCGCTGGGCAATACACGGCTACGACCCGCGAAAAACTGGCGCGGCTGATTGGGTTGCTCAAGAAACCCGCCGGTCTGTTGCCAATGGTCCGCGCGAAGTGCCACCTCCCATGTCCACGGCGCGGGTGCCATCGAAACGTATTCGGCGAATGCCCCAAGGAGCGAAATCCGGCCACCGGCGAAGCGATCCGCTCCCTGAAAAACCACGCGCTCCCGCGTCTCTCCCTTCACGTGCCGATAGTCTCCGCCTAAGGTCAAACGTCCGCTCCCGTATTCGCCGGATCGGCGCAAGCTCGCTCCCAACGCCCGCGAAGGCACACTATATTGATCGAGGACGAGTTGCTCGCTGTTTCGGTCCGGGGCGACAGAGGTGAAGGTATTGGCGTAGTCCGAAAACTCCCCATAGGCACTTGCCTGCCAATCGTCCCCACTCGGCAGGATACCCGAAAGAGATACGTGAAACCGCGCACTCTCCGTGGAATTATTCGAGAGCGGAGTGCCATTGCCCCGGTCTTCCAGAAAATAGATACCCCGCACGTCCAGCCTCACCTGGGGAAGGATCGCATGATCAGCGGCAAACTGGAGAAGCCGGTGGCGCGTCCCCGTGGGCACATCCACCGCTCCCCGCTGATCCGAACGCACACGAATATAGCCGTCTGTGGAAAAGTAGCGCGCGCTCGCACGCACACTTCCGCCTTCCATGACTTCAGCTGCCCGGAGGGAAACCGCCCGCGTCTCCCGCTGCCCAACGGTGCCCGCCACCTCCCAGGCCGACTCCGTGACGGGTCGCGAGACAAACTGAATCACCCCGCCGAGCGCGGTGTTTCCCCATGCGGCGGACCCGCCACCGCGCACGACTTCGATGGCCTCTATATCACCCATATCCAGACGGCTCCAATACACCCACCCGCCGAAAGCATCGTTTACGGGCAAGCCATCCAACAGCACCAGGGTCCGTGAGGTTCCGGAAGGCCCAATTCCGCGCAACGAGGCACCCTGAGTCGTGGGGTTGGCCGCTGTGCTCGGCGTTCGCCGGAAGAGACTGAAGCCCGGAACCTGGCGCAGTGCATCGTCCGCCGGAACAGCCAAAGCCGCCCCCATGTGCCCGCTCTGAAGGCGCAAGGTCGGCAAAACGGCCGGGCCGCTCACACTGCCGCGCCGAGCCGTCACCGTGAAGGGTTCCAACTCAAAGGGCGTTTCTCCGCTCGCCTCCTCTGCCGGGAGGCACGGCAAGCCCGCCACTAACCCCGCACACACAAAAGCTCTGCGAAAAAAGGTTCCGGAAATTTGCCTGACCATAACAGCTATCCTACCGATAAAACCATGTTAAAGACAAACCGTTCTCCCCATTTAGCCCGTAGCCTCGCCCTGATCACAGGGGCGATATTCATCACAGCTTCTGCTTCCGCAGAGCCTCGCGCGATGGAAAACGTGGTGGCCGACCGTGTGACGAGCTCACATCACGACTTCCGCGTAGTGCAGATAGCCGGTGGATTGGAGCACCCGTGGGCCGTAGCCTGGCTGCCCGATGGAACTATGCTGATCACCGAGCGTGCCGGACGCCTCCTGCATTTTGATGGAAGTGAGTTTCATCAGATCAGCGGACTGCCGGTCCTTCACTCCGACAACAACCAGCTTCCCGCCCCCCGCGGCGGGCGTCAGGGCGGCCTCCTCGACATTGTCCTTCACCCGGATTTTGCCGCCAATGGCTGGATTTACTTCACCTTCTCAAGTCCGGGAGATCCAGACTCGGTGGTGACAAACGACCGCCGGGGCACCGGGACGGCTCTCGCGCGCGCCCGACTCGATGCCGGGAACCACCGGCTGGTCGATCTCGAAGTGATCTATTCGCAGGAGCCCCGCAGCGCTCCGGGCCGGCACTATGGGTCGCGAATCGTCTTCCCCGGCGATGGCACCGTAATCTTCTCGATCGGTGACAACGGCCTCCGCTACACGTCGCAAGACCTTACGCACCCGGCCGGTTCGGTCATCCGCCTCCTTGAAGACGGCGGTGCCGCCCCCGATAATCCCTTTATCGGCATGGCCCCCGGCAACCTGCGCCCGGAGATTTTCTCCTTCGGCCACCGCAACAACCAAGGCCTCGCCATCGACCCACAAACGGGGGCAATCTGGGCGACAGACCATGGTCCCAGAGGGGGCGACCTCCTCTATCGAATTGACCGGGGCGCAAACTTCGGTTGGCCACAAGTCTCATTCGGAACGGAATACTCCACCGACGCCCGCATTGGAATCGGCCGCACGGCTCCCGGGGTAACGCCGCCCGTGCGCATCTGGGAAGAATCCAAAGGCCCCTCCGGCCTCACCTTTTACCGAGGTGACGCTTTCCCGGCTTGGCAGGGAAGCCTCTTCGCCGGATTCCTTCGCCGCGAGAGCGTTCATCGGATCGTCCTCGACGGTGATACCGTAATCGAGGAGGAACCCCTTCTCGGCGGTCTCATCGGACGCATCCGCGATGTGCGCGAAGGTCCTGACGGTCTTCTCTACTTCCTCACCGACGAGGGCGACGGTGGGCTATTCCGCATTGAACCGTTGAGCCGCTGAATTCGTTTCGCAGGTTGACTCAATCAGAGAGGACCTACCTACACCGGAGCGGCAACTCCGCCAGGACGCCTCTATCCCCAGGATCAAAGTGCGCGCCTTTGCCGGGGGCATGATCCGCGGGTTTGGGATCAAGACACTCTCGCCAGTGCGCTGGAGGGCGGCCGGTGAGATAGACCTGCGCCTCGTGATCGTGCGCCCCGTCGGCTACCGCCTGCGCAAAGGCGCGCGCAAACTCTGCACCCAACCGGCTTACCTCATTTGCACAAAATCCGGCCCGGGTGTTGGAAGAAGTGCTTCAGGAATACGTCTGGCGCTGGGATATCGAGGTGAACCACCGAGACCGAGAAGACTCTCCTCGGGGTCGGACAAGAGCAGATGCACAATAATGAAAACTCCGCCGTGAACGACCCCGCCACGGCCGTGGCCGTCTTCGCGGATGCCCTACCTTGCCGCCATCAAGGTCCATGCCCGCGGCGGCCGGCCCGCAGCCATTCCCGAACCAAAGGGGCGCAAACCGCACAAAAAGAAACGTCCCTCGACACAGGATCTAATTTAATTTAGACGACGAAAACGCCCATTAAGCAGCCCCAGAAATCCTTAAACACACCGTTTTCAGTAAAAGCCGTTAACAGTCGCTCAAAGCTCTACAGGCGAACCTTTAGCGCCCGATCCATTTCGCGCTGATCTTCCTTTTGCTTCAGATCCTCGCGCTTATCGTAGAGTTTCTTTCCGCGGCAAAGACCGATTTCGACCTTCACGAGGCCCTTCACAAAATACATGCGAAGGGGGATAAGCGTCTTTCCCCCGGTCTGAAGCGCCATTTCCCACTTCCGGCGCTCACGGGCATGGAGGAGAAGTTTTCGGGGCCGGTGGGGGTTGTGGTTGCGGTTTGTGCCAAAAACATATTCGGCGACGTGCATGTGGTAAACGGTCGCCTCGCCCCGGTCCAGGCGAACGAAGGCATCTTCAAGCTGCACCTTCCCCGCACGAATCGACTTCACTTCCGTCCCATGCAAGACAATCCCGCATTCGAGGGTTTCGTCCACAAAGTAATCCCGCAACACCTTGCTGTTGCGAATCTCCTTATAGCGTTTTTTATCGGATTTGGGGGGCATCGAAGGGAGACGGTTTTTGAAGAAACCGCCGGGAACAAAGGAAACTTGCCCGCCATTGGGCAGACCGGAGAGATAAAACGGACGAGCCGCACGCAAGCGCGCCCTGGAGAGATTCAGGGAAGCCTCAGCCCTCCTTTTCCGGCTCAAACAGCTCGTAAGTGATCTTGCGCTCAATGATTTCGCGCAGGGCGGTGTCCTCCGGACTCAAGCGCTCAAGAGACTCGACCAGCGGTCGCTGACCGAACTTTAACTGCTTCACCCGGCGCGAAACCACATTGATGAGAATATTGGGATCAGGGATGACCTTTTGCGCGGCTTTGATGTATTCGTCTCTCACGGCTCTTTATGTTTTGTAGAAGGAAAAACCGATAAGAATTGGCCGCGAGCCCCACCATGGCAAGCGGAAACCCGAATCCACAAAAATCTGGAGAGGCTTCTTGACGAAGGGGGGGGGATTCTGAACGCTGCGGCCTGCTAGGAATTCCTCGAAAGATGCCGAAATCCATCGCTATCTGCGTTTACGCCCTCACCTTGGCTTTCTTTGGTGCCTTTTTTATCTGGCCGATCTGGCAGATTTTGCAGGGTGGTTTCTTCGATGCCGACCAATTTACGATGAAGTATGTGGTCGAGGTGTTCCGCAATCCGATCTACCTGGAGGGTCTGCGCAACTCCTTTGGCGTGGCGGTCTTTTCGACCCTCCTTTCAGCCCTGATCGCTGTGCCGCTGGCGTTTATCGCCGACCGCTTCGAGTTTCCGGGGAAAAAGATTTTTATGGGTCTGGTGCTCCTGCCGATCATGCTGCCGCCCTTCGTCGGAGCGATCGGGGTGAAGCAGATGTTCGGGCAGACAGGCGCGGTGAATGCCGTCCTGCACCACCTGGGAATTCTCGCGACCGATCAAACGATCGACTGGCTCGGCCAGGGTCAGTTCTGGGGGGTGGTTGTGGTGACGGCTCTGGGTCTTTACCCGATTTTGTATCTGAACGCGGTGGCCTCTCTCGCCAACATCGACCCGGCGATGGAAGAGGCGGCGGAGAATCTGGGCTGCACGGGCTTCAAGCGCTTTTTTAAGATCACCCTGCCGCTCATGCGTCCGGGCCTTTTCGCCGGATGCACGATCGTCTTCATCTGGGCCTTCACGGAGTTGGGTGTACCGCTTATTTTTGACTACTCGCGCCTGACGTCGGTGCAGATCTTTTTTGGCATCAAGGATATCGGGGGCAGCCCCTTCCCCTACGCGCTCGTTTCGGTGATGCTCTTTTTCTCCATCCTCTTTTACGCAATCGGAAAGGGGCTTTTCGGTCGGCACACGTTCTCGATGATGGCAAAAGCGGGCCATGCGGGCGGAGCGAAGAAGCCCGGGGTGCTCGGGCAGGCCATCTGCGTGGGGATTTTTGGGGTTGTCGTCTTTATCGCTCTCCTCCCGCACATGGGAGTGATTCTGGTGGCCTTTGCCTCGGACTGGTATGGCACAGTCATTCCGCAGGAATGGACAATGCGCAACTTTGAACTAGCTCTCGGCCACCCCCTAACGGTCTCCTCCATTCAAAACAGCCTTTTCTACGCGGGCGTGGCGACGATGCTTAACATCACCATCGGGGTGCTCATCGCCTTCGTCGTCGTGCGCACCCGCCTGCCCGGCCGCCATGCGCTCGACACCATGGCCATGCTGCCCCTCGCCGTGCCGGGTATCGTCATGGCCTTTGGCTATCTCGCCATGAGCCAGGAAGGAAAGTTCTTCTCCTTCATCAACGCCGTGGAAAACCCCACCGTTCTGCTCATCATCGCTTACGCCGTGCGCAAGCTGCCCTTCGTGGTGCGCTCGGCCGTGGCCGGCTTGCAGACATCGAGCGAAACCTACGAAGAGGCCGCGCAAAACCTCGGAGCGCGCCCCCTCACGACCGCGAGGCGCATCACCCTGCCCCTCATTTTGGCCAACCTCCTCGCGGGCGGGTTGCTCGCTTTCTCGCAATCGATGCTGGAGGTATCGGACTCGCTCATTCTCGCTCAGCAAGCGCAGTATTATCCGATCACCAAGGCGATCTATGAACTCATGCAGTTCCTCGGCGACGGGCGGTTCATCGCCAGCGCGCTGGGCGTCTGGGCGATGGCGTTCCTCGCCGTGACCATCATTGGCGCGAGCCTTTTGCTGGGGAAAAAGCTCGGGGCGATCTTCCGGGTGTGATGCCCCCCAATGGTGCTTCAGCTCTGCCCCGATATCGATGTCGATTTCGACGGACGAATGGGTGGCTTGTACGCGCAACCTTACCCGCACTCCCCACGTCCGCCCTATGGAAAAAGCGGCTATGATCGGTCCGCACGAAGCGGCAAGATGCCCTTCCACGCTTCCACGGGAGATAGCATGAATTCAGTATGAGCACGGACGAAAAACGAAAAGCCTACAAGGATTGGTTCGATGCGGCGGCAGCGGATAGCTTGGCGCGGCAGATAGCGGCCGTGCATCCGAAGTTTCCCCGGAAAGCCTTCCTTGGCCTGGCTCTCACCAATATCGACGCCCTGGGCTTTCATGCGCGGGTGGAGCAATTTTCCCGGGCTCTGCAGGCCACGCTTCCGGAGGATACCCCGACCGCCCTCGCGATTCTCACTGAAAGCCTGCCACCCGTCCTGCCCGACACGGAGGCCGTGACAGATGGCTGGCTTCAATGGCCGGTTGGGCACTTTATCGGGGCGCAGGGGCTCCCCCACTTCGAGGAAGCGATGGTCGCCATTCGCGAACTCACACGCCGCTTCACCTCGGAGTTCGCCATCCGCCCGTTCATCGCGGCCCATCCGGAGAAGGCATTGGCCCGACTCCTGGAATGGACTACGGATACATGCCCGCACGTGCGGCGTTTGTGCAGTGAGGGCTCCCGCCCGCGCCTGCCGTGGGGTGCCCATCTGGTCGCTCTTATCGCCGACCCCTCCCCTGCTCTCCCGATCCTCGATGCCCTCAAGGACGACCCTTCCCTCTATGTGCGGCGCTCGGTCTCCAATCACCTCAATGACATCGCCCGCGACCATCCCGCAGCGGCGCTTTCCATTGCAAAGGCATGGTCGCGGAGGGCCACGGCGGAGCGTCAATGGGTCATCCGGCGCGGTCTGCGCAATCTCATTAAAGCGGGGGATCAGAGCGCCCTCACTCTCCTCGGCTATGCGCCACCGGAGGGGATCCAAACCGTTTTCGAAGTCCTACCGGGGGAGATTTCGGTCGGTGAGTCCGTGCGCATTCGCCTGACCCTTGAAAACACCGGCACCGCACCCGTTCGTCTCTTGCTCGACTATGCCGTGACCTATGTGCGGCGAGTGGCCCGGACGGGGCGCAAGGTTTTCAAGTGGACCACGGAGGAGTTGCAGCCAGGGCAAAGGAAAACACTCGAAAAGAGCCACCCCATGCGCCCCACGAGCGTGCGTGCGCTGTATCCAGGAAAGCACTACGTGGAAATCCAGATCAACGGCGTTTCCCTCGAACGCGCGGTTTTTCAGCTGAACGATGGGACCAGACCTCTTCCACCAACCCAAAACCCCAGCTAGGAGCTTTTTTTCTACGCAAGAAAGCTTTTAAGTTGCTTGTGGGTATTTGCTTATGAATGGATGAGGGATGAAACGGCAGTTCACTTAAATACTGAGGGCAGCCTGGCCTTCGATATGCCCGCCGGGCGTGTGGTTCTCGAGGTCGGGGTGCCGAAAACGGTGAGTTCTGGCGTTACGCCAAATACGACTGCGAAGCGTGTGTGACGACCCTGCCCCAGTCCGAGGTCCGATCCTGGAAGGTCATCGAACTCCAGCGCGCGGCGAGAGCGAAAACGTCTTCGGCAAACTGAAGAACCAAGGGGCATTCAGCGGGTTTTGCAGTCGGCACCGCCATGTCACGGAAGTGGCGGCGCGGCGGCTGCTGTTGGCCTACAACACCTCTGGAATCTGGTTCCGGCGACTCTTGGAACCCTCACACCATGTGGAGGCGCGGCATGAATGGCGCTGGTTGTTCAGCAACACGTAAACCTCCCCTTCAGCGACAGTTATTTCTCCCCACTGTGCCGGCATCCGTTGGGTGATAGTCGGTGGCGGGAACGGAGCCGAGCCCAGACCGATGGATAAGCCCTGGGGAGTCGACATTCGCGACCAGTGCGACGGCGCATGACCATCCCCGTGCCCGCCGGCGGTTGACGCCTCCCCTGATCCCAACCACGGACGGTCCCGAATAGGCTGTCGGCATCTGTCGGACGAACATTGAAGATTGATACAGCATCCCCCCGACGCGAGATGTTGCGGTTCCTCGCCGTGCCTATAGCCATAGCCTGAAAGCTGTCTTCCTTGAAAAGACCTACATGCACCCGCCCCAAAACCTTCTCCGATACCTCAAACCAGTTCGTTTATTATTGGCAGTTAACTGCCAATAAGGATTGCCCTGGCCGTGGGCGTATCGTTTCGTTCGTGCTTTCCATGAAGCAAGCAACCGACAGTCGCCTCTTTTCCTCCAAGCAGAGCCTCCGCCAACTGGGTGGGCTCTTCCTCTGTGCGTGGCTTCCGCTGCCGCTCGCGGCGGGGTCGTTTTCGGCGCACATTGATGCGGCCCACCCGGTCGATCCGGGGATTCCCTGGGATTCGCTCCTCTTTGTGCAATGGGCCGCGACGGTTGTCGATTACCGCCCGGCACCGGGCGTCGGCGCGGCCTTCGCCGACCCGAACAACGCCCTCGGCCCCTACACCACGTCGGTGGTTTCCCTGGGGGACCTGTCCTCCCAGCAGATTGCCGGGGGCGTCCCGCCGGGGAGCATCACACTGGGATTTGCGCAACCTTTCGGCAACCGCCCCGGCTTTGACTTCGCCGTTTTTGAGAATGGTTTTGCTTTTGGCGGGGGGCTTTTTGCAGAACTGGCCTTTGTTGAAGTCTCCAGTAACGGCACCGACTTTGCCCGCTTCCCGAACATCTCCACCAACACTGCCCCAGTGGCTGGCAGCGGAGCCTTTTCCGGATGGGATATGACGAATGTCCACAACCTCGCGGGCAAGCATCAGGGCGGGCTGGGAACCCCATTTGATCTCAGTGATCTGGTTCTTGATCCCCTCGTTGTCAGCGGGTAGGTGGACTTGATGAGCATTCACTATGTGCGCATTGTCGACATTCCAGGAAGCGGGGATTTTCCCGATTCACTGGGCAACCCCATCCTCGACGCGTGGTTGACCACGGGTTCGGGCGGCTTCGACCTACGCGCTATCGGGGTCATTCCGGAGCCCGCGCACGCGGCTCTCGTGCTGGGCCTGGGCGGGATGCTTCTGGCCCTCCGGCGGCGACGCGGGTGAGCGCTTTTGCGCCACAAGGAGAGAATGGGCGGGGGGTTGCCGGACCAACCTCCCGCTTAGCCACCCCTTGCTTGGTTTATTTAACACAGGCATCCCATAGGGCGAGAGTGAAGAAGGAAAAACGGTTGGCTTTGGGTGGTTTCCG
>JAFIGE010000157.1 GCA_020831585.1 Opitutales bacterium
TCAACTTGGCCGATAACACCCTCCCTTTAAAGAACCCAACTCATCTTTTTAGGTTGATGGAAGGGGGCGAGAAAACGGGGCTGAGGGGAATTTAGACTACAGCTGTTTTGGTCGCGCCTCCATGGGCGGTGACGCGCGGTCTCAACCGGGTTTTGACGGCTTGGTGGGAGAGGTAGACGTCGGTCGATTTCGCTGACCAGACAAAAGCCTCGCCGGGGCGAAGCTGGGCCATTTTCGCGGGGGAGAGTCCGGAGAGGGCGGCGTTGGCCTTTTGAATGTGCTTGAGCCAGCCCGGTGAATTGAAGCGGTGAAGGATGATTTGCGTTGATAACTCGATGAGTGACACGGGGACCGAGGGGGGGTCTTGGCTGGCGACGAGAATGCTTGTTCCTTTGTGGCGCATTTCCCGAACAACCTCGACCAAACCGGCCACCAGATCAGGGTTGTCGATGTATTTGTGAGCCTCGTCGAAGACAACGAGTTTGTTGAATCGCATGCCCTCCCACGACGCCTCGGAGATGATTTGCAGGATAACGACGAAGAGGCCGAGGGCTTCATCCTTTTCGATAAACTCATCGCGCAGGTCGACGATGACGAGGCGACCAGGGCGAATGATTTCACCGAGGCGGGAATGATCGTCGATATACTCCTCCGCCAGACCGAGGCGCATGCGGGCGAGGTTTTTTTGCTGATCCGGGAGGGCGGAGGCCTCAATCCCCTCTTTGAGGTTCGCGAGGGTCAGGTTGTTTCGCAGTCCCCGCATAATCCTGTTCACCTGGCGGATGTAGACCGCCTGATTGCCAACGGCACCCATGAGGAAGCGCCAGTGGGAGGCTTGCAATTCCGCTGCAGCAAAAGTGAGCGGCAGGATCTCAAGGTCGGGGTATTCCTCGCGCCGTTCGTCCAGTTTATCTTTTGGCGTGAGTAGGACGACGTCGTCCAATCCTTGCGGACGCGCGCGATAAGTTTCGAGCAGGCTTTCGATGGAGGCACCCTCTTCATTGGGGCGCGCCATACTGGTGAACTCGGGTTTGTAATCCTGCGTCTGGCTGTAGTGAAAGACGACGGAAGCAAGCGGGTTGGGCAAACGATTGATGCCGGGGATTTGCATCGTTGCCATCTCGATGATGGAACCGAGGGTGTAGCTCTTTCCGCCTCCCTGCACACCGAACAAGCTGATCGTCTGGGTCTGATTGAGATCGAGCGCGAGCATGCGGCCCTCAATTTGTCCGAGAAGGCCAAACTGCGGGGATTTCCGGGTATCGCCGATCAGGACATCCGGCTCTGGAGTTGCCGCAGCGGGAGCCACTGTTTCTTCCACTGGTTTTGTCGGAACCGGCGTCTCTTCGGATCGGGGAGTGGGTGTGGGTGTTGGTGTGGGAGTCGGCGGTGGAACAACAGCCGAAGGCTTTTCTCCCGCGTCCGTTCTCTCTTCCGTTCTGGCCGGAGGGGGGGAGGGTGATTTCCGCGCAGGTGCGATCTCGGGACGCTCGGGAGGCTCTGGTTCCGAACTGTCTTCGTCGGAGAATTTGAGGCTCCCATCGGTGAGCGTCTCCCAATCCACCGTGCGGTCCCGTGCGCTCGTCGAGAAACGGGTCTTTTCCAACTTGGGCACGCGCCGGATCGACTTGGGTTCTTCCCGCTCCGCCGACTGCCCGGAATCGGGTGCTGCGGGAGAGGGCTCTTCGGTCGATGCGGTTGTCTCCACCAAAGCCTCAATGAGATCTCGCCCGATTCGATGAAATTCAATGCCCTCCTCCTCGACAACCCCTTCTGTTCCCGGTTGCTCGAAATCGAAGATCAAGGCGCTGCGCGTGAATTCCAACCGATAGGATCGTTCGATTGTGCGCAGGAAAAACTTGGCCTCCTCCCACGCCGCATTCGACAGCGTTTTGAGGCGGTGTGCCCGGTCGAGATAGAACTCAATCAGGGCAACCAACTCCTGGCACTTGATCACCCGGTCAGGACGGTCCTCCGGGCCATGGGCGCGGGGGTCGAAATGGTGTCGCAACACTTCTTCGCTCTGTGCGATCTGTTGCGCCACTTTTGCTTTCAAGTCGGCATAGGCGGCGAGCCCACCGACCGATTGATAACATTTCACTTCGACCAGGTGGCAGGTGATGGTTCGTTCTCTTGCGTTGAGATCGAAAAGCGCCAGATCCGTGCGTTTCAGGCTGATATCGGGATGACCCGCCTCGACATGTCCGATGCCTTGATAAAGGTCCAGATGGGCGTCGAGGGGAACGACCACCTTATCGGCAAAGACCCCCTGGTAATCGAGATAACGTTGCGCCAGTGCAAGCCCGAGCGCCTCCGCACGTTGGGTAACGGAGGAGACCAACTTGAGGGCGAGGCGACCGGAGAGGGCACGCAGAGCTCCCAGCAAGGGTCCTGCCTTGCCGGGTTCGCCGAGCTGCTTTTCCTTGAGGGTGCGTGCGAAGAGCGCCTCGACCTCCGCGAGCGAGCGTGAGGTGATGACCAGGCGCGGCCCGGACCCGGCGGAAAGATCGGGGCTGTGATCGATGAGGTACTCCGGTCGATCCTTTCGGCCGCCATGGTCAAAGAATTCGATCCCGAGATTGCGGTCCACTGTAAAGACCCAGTCACTGGCTTCATGCACGTGGTGCAGCAGGGCTTTGGCGCTGGTGTCGAGGTGCAGCACGGACGTCGGGCGCAGGCGCAAACCGCTTTGGTTCACTGCGACGTTGGCGGCCGCGTTGGAAAGGGCCTCGGCCATGTGGCTCAACATGGTGACCGCATCTTCCGCCCCCTCCAACTCACGGGCCTGCGCATGGCGTGGTCCCCGCCGCCAAAGGACGGTGTCTTCCGTCTCTTCGTAGAAGACCTTGTATTCCTGCAACAGCCCATGAATGGGCGAGGCCTCTTCTTCGGGCACGGCCTTTTCGGCGGTTACCTGCTGGGCGGGAAAGACGTCGAAAAGGAGCGAGATATTCGCGGGAAAGGAAGAGGGGGCTTTCTCAAACTCGCCCCGTGCCCGGATGGAGAAGGAAAGTTTCGGGGCAAGGTGGTTCCCCGTGGGCAGGCTGAAGACGTCGGCGTTCTCTGCGAGGGCGCTCACGGGAGAGACGAGGTTCTGCAAATCCTCGCCGATCCCCATCGCCTCAGGGTCGGGAACGAACATGCGCACATCGTAGCGCAAGCTCTCGTAGGCCCGGTCGCGCTGCAGTTCCATGAGGGTATCCGCGAGCAGCTTTCCCCGCCCGGCGTTAAAGCAGTTGATGGTGAGCGATTCCACATAGGGATGCTGAATCAGGTACCGGCGGATGCGGTCGGCAAGGTAACCCGGATTCACGTTGGCGTAGGCGCCCTCCGGTTCAGGGATGCCCGTGAGCGTGCAAAACTCCGCCAGGAGTCCCTTCGCATTCGGGTGTTCGGTGGCGGCATACACACTCCAGAAGGGATGGAGGTTTTCCACGCAATGAAGGAGGCGCCCATCGCCGCCCGCAAGGACCGACGGAAAGTGGCTCATGCGCAGTTTGCGCAGAAGCGCATCACGAGTGGCCCGCTTAATGCCGTCGGCGGCTTTCGCGGCTTTCTCCCGCCATACCTCGGCCAAGTGTGCCCAGGTGAGGAGCCAAGTCGCGCGCAGGGGATGGTTTGGACCGATCAGAGCCAACCTCTGGGGAGCCCTCCGGGGGCTCAATAAATCGATGTCCACGCGGTCGAGGGAAATGATGCGGTGCAGCGCATCGAGGTCCTCGCGTTGACCGCCGCTCTTTTCCGCCCGTGCGAGGGCCGCCTGCAGGAGTTGCAGATAGGCCTCGGCGTAGGCGAGAACCTCCTGCCGGAGCGAAAGGAGGTCATTGCCCGCTGCGACCAAATCTCCGCTCTCGCCGAGCAGGCGTTTGAAGTAAGCCGCGCGCGCGTTGAGAAAAGGCTCCGTTTCAGGCAGATCCGGCCAAGCCAAAGCGGTCGGTTGCGGGGCCTCGGCACTGAGGTGCTCCACGCGGATGCGCCATGTGAGGGCACGGTGGGGACTCCGTAGCTGGCGAAGCTCAAGCTTTCGCAAAAATCCGGGAACCGGTATACCGACAAGCCCCTCCTTACCAAACCGGGCTTCGATCATTGCCGTCCCGCCCATCGGTTCATCTTCACCCGAAGTCCAGCGCGCACTGCCGGGTTGAAACTCCGGTCCGTCCCGGCCATCAATGCCTGCGGCAAAGCGCAGTTCAATGGCGGCATGGCTGAGGCTGGCAAACTTACGCGTCACGCCCTCAACCGGTTCGACCTCCACGTCATCGTTGCTGAGCACGTAGAACTGCTCGCTTTCATTCACCTTGGGAGCAAAGGGGGCATCCTCTGACGGCGTCTCATGCTGAATGATCCGCCCTTCTTCGTCGATCAGGGGAATGGGATGGTTGTCTTTGGTAAAGGCAAGGATGCGGACGTAATGCCATCCTTCCTCCCAATCGATGGCCTGCGCATTCGTGAAAGACTGGGAGCGCTCCGTTTTCCCGCCCACCCACGCCTTCTTGCGCTTGGTCACCCCGATGGGTGCGCCCGATTCACAGGAGATGATCTGGAGTTTGAAGTGATCGACGGCGGGAACCTTTTCCGGTTGGGGTTCTGTTGTGAAGGTGACTTTGAAGCTCTTCTGACCCCCGCTTCCGACGATCAGCACCTTTTGATTGTGCAGGGAGGCCAGGCGGTTGTCGTGGCCGTCGTCGCCCACCAGTTCCTGGATCCCCAGCCCCGTCACGCGCACACAGATCTGCACCGCGTAATCGTTGCCCTCGGCGAAATTCCACTTGTCAAAGGTCAGACGCCACTTGGACGGATCGAGGGCAAGGGGGGCGTTCCAATGCCTCGGATCTTCCAGCCCCGCGCGGATGAAGTAGTCCCCCAGATCACGCACCAACTGCTTCTCCGCCTCATTCTCGGTCGATAGCCCGAGTTCGAGAACTTTGCCGCGTTCGGTTCGCGCGGAATGGGTCAGGCGGGAGACGCACTCAAGGTTTTTGCTCAAGCGTCCGGAGGCCTCCGCGGCATGCGGCAGCAGGCGCAGGTCGGGGATCAACCCAAGCTCGTAGAGAGAGGCACCGACCACCTCGTCCTCGTAGCCGTTCTTGCGGATGGTCAGGAGGAAGCGCGCCTGGTTGACCGTATCGGCCCACTGCCAGGCACGCTGAGCGGGAACCTTCAACAGCTCCTCCAGGGCAGTCCGAAGCGAAGTGGGGAACTGTTCCAGCGTGCGCTTGAAGAGTTCCTGATAAATATCGCGCACGTCCACCGTCTCAAAGGTGGCCACGCCGAACGAATCCTCCGCCGAAGCTTTCAGGTCGCCCGGCACAAAGACGAGAAGGGGCGGCCGTTGACGGCCATCCGGAAGGGGGTTGCGCAGTTCGACCAGTTTGGTGCTCGTGATGGCGAGCGCATCCCGCGCTTCCTGGTCGCCCACGAGCATATAGACCTGGGCTTCCGCACCCAAGGTTCGGGAGAGTTCCGCCGCCACCCGCCGCATGAGCGATCCGCTGAGATCGGAAACCCGCATACAGTGCCCCGGCGCTCGGGCTTTGACGAGGGCAAGCAAGCGCTCCGTCAGCACCGCTCCCAGTGCGAGATCGAATTCCTCATTGGAGAGGGGTTCGAGGCCGTGGGCCCTCTGTGGCGTCGGGGTGCTCATGCCTGGATGCGATAGCGGGGGGAAACGTTCTGGGTGATATAGGCGTCCGAGAGGTCGCGGAAGAAGCCGATGTCGCGCAGCTTCTCTTTGAACGCCTCGCGGTTTGACCGCAGCGCCTCACTGTCGCGGATGCTTGGTTCGCCAAAACCGTCGCCGGTCGGCAACCGGTCGATATGCAGGCCATAGCGGTGGCGGAGAAAATCGAGCAGATCGTCCACCCGGATTTCGCGGGTTTGCAATTTTCCGTCCCGAACCTCCAGCACGGCCAATTGCAGGAGCACCTCCAGCAACCGCGTGTCGAGAACGAAGCGGCGAGGCGATCCGCGGGCCCGCGTCTGCGCGACGAGTGCGCCCGCCCGGTTCTTGAGCAAAGTGGCGTCGAGGAAGTTGGTGATGAACTTGCGGTGGTAGTCTCCGCGCACGACCGCGAGGCATTCGATGTAAGTCTCCATCGGATCCAGTTGCAGATCGAAGACCGCCTGCAATTCGGGGTCGAGGGCATCGTCTCCGGAGGCATCCTCGACAATATTCTGAATACGGGTCTGAAAAAACTGTTCCCGGTCTGTTTTGAATTCGCTTCCCAGCAGTCCCAGAACTTCGCGCAGACTGAGGGATTTGCGGTTCCCTCCGGGCGGCTTTCCCGTCTTTTGCAGGAAGCCACCCATCTCGTCCAGTTTGCGGGCGAGGAAGGCCGCCTTGATGTAACCCGGGATCCGGCGATAATGGGCATCGGCGCTCCGTTTGGCCAACTCCGCCGCCCACGTTTCGGGACGTCCGCGTACATCGAGGAAGAGACCGATCCGGTGAGGACAGTCGCCAAAGGGGTCTTTCTCCGCTGGCTTCACGGGACAACGATGCCACTCGCAAATAGGCTCCTTGCCCTTTTTCTCGATCAGGCGGGGCAACAATTTGAGCAGGCGCAGGTGATAAAGCCCGAGATGGAAGGCGAGGAGGATTTTGAGGTAATCGACCATTACTGTGCGCGGGATGACCTCCTTGTAGCGCATGAGGCGAATAAGGTCGTTGGCCAGAAGGTCGGCCGAGCCGATGCACACCGGCTGATGGGGGTTACGGGAATCCTTTTGCGGCACGTCCTCTCTAACCGCTTCGCTGTTGAGCGAGTTGAGAAGCGCCTGCGCTTCCACATCGACGGAGCGGTCCACGGAGAGCTGACCGGTGGACGGATCGACGCCTTTGAAAAAATACTGCTTCAACTGCTTGAGCGCCTCCACCCCCACATTGTTCCGGGCATGCGCGAGCAGCTCATAGATCATCGCCGAGGCCCCGTAGTCGCGGCAATGCTTGGTGTTGCGGAAGCGGTAGGTGAACCCGTGCAAAGGGCGCGGGGCCGCCACCGCCTGCCTCGGTTTGCCCCGGTTCACCAAATCGAGCAAGTGGGTTTCGATCCACCGCTCCACGATCTCCGGGTGGTTTTTGTCATTGAAGCCCCGGAAGGCGTCGCCGTCTTCCAGAAACTGGGCAAGGAATTTGGCCACTGTATTGGGGTCTTTGCTCGACCGCGAGAGCTTGCTCTCCGCGCCGTTGTGATAGATCCGTGCGAAGAGATTCGTCAGCACGCGGTCCATCTCGATCATCTTGAAGTCCATCAGGGTGATCTTTGTCAGGCGGAACTCTTTTTCTTTAATTTTGATCGCCATAAGCAGCCGGGTCTTCCACGACGCGCATTTCCAGGCGACCCGTATCCACTTTCCGGATCGCGTAAAATTCTTTGCCGCTCGGCGTGAGGAGAATCTCCTCGTAGGGAACGGAGCCGAGGACGTTTTTGAAGACGTTGAGGGAAAGGTAAAAGCCGTGCAGCTCGTCCACCGTCGGGCGGTAACCTTCGTTCAGGCGAAAGAGCATTTCGTAGACATCGAGGTTGATCTCCAGCTCCGGGTCCTCCTCGAAGAAGCGATCATCGGCAAACAGCGCGCCCGCGTCAAAGCGCAGTTTGAGGAGGCTGGGGGCGTGCTCCATGAAGGGCGACTCCTCGGCCAGAATGATCGGCTCCAGACGGAAATGCTTGGCCGGAAAAAGACGGTAGCACCGCACCGTGCCCTGGTCCACCGAGCGAACCTGAAGAGCGAGCTTGTTGCCGAGGGCATTGCTCTCGAAGACGCCTTCCCCCTTGTTGATCGCACGGATGATCCTCGCCGCCTCGGCCACGGGATCGTTGATTCCCTGCACCAGCTTCAGCATCGAAGCCGACGACTTGTAGGGCAGGAGCCGCTCCCACGAGGGATCGCGGCACTCGAAGAAATGCCGCCGCCGCACCATCGCCACGTAGCGCCGGTGGCGCTGAAAGCGGGCCGCGTCCTGCCCTTGCCCAAATTCTGCGGGCAGATCTTCGTAGACCGCCGTCAACAGCTCGGCATCGTAGCTTCCCCGCTCCTCAAACGAAACCAGATGCGGAGCCGGTCTCGGTGGGTGGAAGGCGAAGAGCCGGTCGAGTTGCGCGTCGCCGCTCTGTCCGATGTCCGATTCGCGCAAGAGGCGGATGAGCCGGTCACCCGGCTCTCCGTTGCCACCGCCCATCCAGCTGTTGAAATAGAAGCTGTTGAGAATCTCCTCGCGGCGACCCTCCGCGTAGAGTGTGTGAATTTCGTCGCAGGTCCGGGTGCCCACCAGCATGTGGGCGAGGGCGGAGCGGAGGTCGCGCAGGGTGATGTGCAGCTTCGAGCGCAGGGTGGTGAGGGTGTGGAGCTTCAGGAGCCTCTCCACCACCTGTTTGCCGGCCACGGGATCCTGGAAGGTCCTCGCGTTGTGGTGGGCGTAGCACTTCGCGGCGAGGTCGCACTCCGCGCAGGGGTGCCAGAACTTCGCCTTCACCATTTGCGCAAGGAGACGTTCGAGGATCGACCCCATTTCGCTTCCGTCGTCCATCCGCATGGGCGCGACCACGCTGCGCAGATTGAGGTTCACCACGGCGATACCGTCTTCCGGCTTGCCCGTTTTGAAACCGGAGCCGATCAGTGCCTTGAGCCTTACAAAGCGTTTCCCGTGTTGCTCCAGAAAGTCGATCAGCCGCCCTTCGTTGATCGCGATCATACGGGTCTCGTCCGTCGGCCAGGCCGCCGCGTCCCCGCCCTCGAAGGGCTTGAAAAACTCCAGGAGCACGGCGTCATTCACCTTGTCGCCCTCATCCTGGCTGCCGTCGTAGTTGCTGCGGAAGGCATGGCCCTTGAGGTGGAAGACGGCTCCGTTGCCGTTCGCCACCGGTTCGACGGAGGCACCTTGCTCCCGCGCCTCGCGCTCCACTTGCTGGATGAAGGCCGTTTTGCCGTCGCCCGCGTTGCCGCTGATCACGACCAGTTTGTATTCCCCGTCGAGGAGGGCTGGCTTCAAGGTCCTGTCGAGCTGGGTATCGATGTAAATGCGGCGGCTCCATTCATCGAGCCCCCGGGTGCCCGCGTTCGTTCGCTGGCTCTGGCTGTAGAGGGTGAGCAGAAACTCGGCAAAGGGGTTGGTGTTGGGGCGGCGGGCTTCCCCCAGATCCTCCCAGCTTTGGGTGATCGTGGCCTCCCGCGCCGGATCGGACTGACGCAGATCGCCGAGATTGGCCAAGTCTTCCAGCAGCGCCTGCGCCGAGGGATAGCGGTTACGCCGTTCCGGATCGACCATGCGCAGGAGCACGGAAACCAGCTTCTGCGAAAGGTTTTCCAAGCCGCTGAACTCCCTCGGGTCGATGGGCTGCCGGAGGCTCGTGTCGGTGGCGTCGTCCGGCCACGGAAAGCGCCCCGTCACGGCTTCGTAAAAAGTTACGCCGAGCGCAAACAGGTCGCGATCCTGGCGGGTGTCGGCACTCGGGAAAACCGCGCCGTTGTAATCGGAGGGCAGGTAGTGCTTCGTGCCGCCTCCCTGGGCCATGAGGTCTTCCGCCGCCTTGGCCACGTTGAAATCGACGATTTTCACCCCGTGGTCGGTCCAGAGCAGATTGGCCGGTTTGATGTCACCGTGCATCACGTTGTGCCGGTGCAGGTGCGCCAGGCCTTCGGCGACTTCACGGGCCATCTTCACCGATTCCGCAAGGGTGATGCGGTTGGCCTCAATCATGGCCTTCAGGTCCGACCCCTCAAGGTATTCAAAAACAAGATACGGGTAGCCGCCGGGATTGAGGATGCGCGCGTCGAACACCCGCACAACGCGGGGATGCGGCGGCAGGTTGGCAAGGGTGCGGAACTCCTGCTTCATGCGGCTGACCACCGAGGTGCGGTCGCGCAGAATGATTTTCACCGCCCGCGCTACGTCGCCCATCGTATCGACGACTTTGTAAACCACCCCGAACGAGCCCGGTTTGCCCAGTTTGCGCTCCACCGAAAACTTGCCGTCCAAGGTCGTGCCCGGTGCGAGGTTGAGGTAATCCAGATCTTCCTCTTCTCCTGAGCGAAGCGAATCTCCGCTCAAGCGGGATTCGTCTCCGTCTCCCTCTTCCTCTTCCCCGCCCACCGGCTGCAAGAGCGCCCGCAGCGCCTCAAGGGCGTCTTTCGCCGCCGGCCGTTCCGCCGGTTCCTTGGCGCACAGACCCTGCAACCACGCGTCGAAGCCCTCCGGGAGCGCCGCCACCTGGGCGGAGACCGGTTCGGGAAAAGAACAGCCTGCTGTGTGCGCTTCGGTCACGCCGGGCCATGGCGGGCTGCCCGTGAGCACCTCGTAGAGCAGCACCCCGGTGGCGTAAACATCCGTCCCGGGACTCGTATTGGACGCATCGTTGAGCACCTCCGGGGCAAGATAGGCCTCCCGCACTTGCCCGACCAGCTCGCCCGCCACCGTCACCATGGAGGTGCCCCGTTCCGGCGGGCGGGCGAAGTCGAAATCTGTCAGCCGCACGCGCCCGTCCGCCGCCAGAACCACCGTGGCCGGTGACAGCGCCCGGTGCAGCACGCCGTGCTTGTGGCAATGCGCGAGGGCATCGAGGATGTCCTCCGCGATGCCGAGCTTCTGATCAAGGGTCAGCGGACGGTCCGTGCGCTGCAACCCCCGGGCAAGGGCTTCGCCCGAGAAATCGTCTGTCACCATGACATAGCCGTCGCCGTTTTCCGTCGGAAAGAAGTCGCGGCTCGTCGGAATGGCCGGATGGGCGGCCAGGCTCTCCAGTGCCTGATAGGCGTTTTCGATACGCCGCTTCTGCTGCGTCCGCTCCGCCTCCTGGGCATAGGGATCGGCATGGTAGACCCGCACCAGCGCTTTGCTCCCTTTGGCGTAGCGGCCCTCCGCCCGGTATTCGACATAGGTGTCGGTCGAGGTTAGGCGCTCAACGCACTGCCAGGTGCCGAAGAGGGGAAGCCCCTTGCTGGCACGCACCCCCGTCCCGTGAAACAGCTCGTGAATAGCTTTGAGATGCGGGTCGGTTGCCTCGCGCGGGTATCCCGGTGAACAGCTCAACTTGCCGGGGGCCTGGAAATACGCCTCACAGCCCGCCAGCTTCAGGGTCGCCGGGCGGTCGCGGTCCTCCCGGTCGATGAACACGGCATTGTCCGCCACGAGCAGCACCGCCGCCTCAAACCAGACGCGATCACGGTAAGGTTTGCCCGGACCGTCGGCAAGCAACCCCGCCGCCACCTTCGCATGGTCGCGCAGCTTCGGCAACGGCGAGTGAAACGCCGCCCGCCCCTCCGGATGCCACTTGCCGTTGGCCACCGTGATCTGCCCGTGCGTCCCTTTTACATCGACCAGATACACCGCGTGTGGCGCGATGATCGCCAAATCAATCTCATACCACTGCCGGCCCTTTTTCAGCTCGAAGTTGTGCAACACCCGGTAGTCATCCGGCAAATGCGCCTGCAAATAGGCAATGGCCTTGCGCTCGCCATCATTGCTCGCTTCGCCTATGCGGGCAGGGCAACCGAATATCAAAAACAAGATTAGGTTTTCCGTAAGTCGTTGAATATC
>JAFIGE010000158.1 GCA_020831585.1 Opitutales bacterium
CGAATCAACTCCGCATCCGACAGCTCCCCCACCTCCCCCGGCACCTCCACCAGCAGATGGAAGTGGTTATCGAGGATGCAGTAGGTCAGCAATTCCACCCCACAAAACCCCGCCACCCTTCCGATCAGATCCCGCATCCGTTCCTTTTCCACCCTCCCCAGCAGAAACTCCTGCCCACACGTCCGGCTCACCACATGATAGATCCCCGACTTACCCTTCCTCGCCAATATCCGCGACCGCCGCCGCCCCTTTTTCGGCAAAAGCCCCTTCGCAAAACCAACCGCTATTGAATCCTTCATGCCTCCACACAAACATACCTCCACTGACTTATCAACAATATTTTTCAATTTAGATTATTTCTTGTCTGCATGACATCATGCGGGTGTGAGCCGCCATTGGTTGAGGAGGGGGCCTGTGGCTCTTTGGGTAATGATGAGACAGGGAGCGGGGACTTTTTGATTGAATCGTTTGCTGTGCCATCCTTGGGGGGTGGGGAATTGGCGTCCGCATGCGATTTCCGAGGTGAGGTCGGGGCAGTCCGTGTTCAGGCGAAGGATGATTGATTGTTTGCCGTGGCGTATGTGGAGGCCTTGCTCCCGGAGGTCGCCGCTTATGTGGCAGTCCGGATGCCAATGCCAGAGCGTGGTTGCCCGATAGGGACCGTAGCGAATAAGGCGATCATCGATTCCCCAGTCCTGATCGATTCGGTAGGTTACGTGTCGCTGCCACTCTGCCGGGCCGGCGGGGGAAGGGAAGCGGGCGATGCCAGAAGCGGTCAATTTTTCCGGGGTCGCGGCGAAGCGGGCTCCCGGACGAGGCTGGGTGATCGTTCGAGGCCCTTGGTCCGGGGGGGTGTCGTTGATGAGCACGCCGTTGTGCGCCGCGAAACCGCGGAAGTAATCCCGCCACGGCCCGGGAGCATAGGTGTAGCGGCCGTTGTCGACGAGAAAGTCGGTGTCGCCAATGCTCAAACAACAGTGGAGCAGGTCGTCGTGATCGTGGTCGCTGCCACGGGGTCCGGCGTCGAAGAGGAACCAATGGGGGGCGGTTTGTCCGCGCATAACGGCCTGACCGGCGAAGGGAAACCAATGGCTGCCGGACGGGGGGCGCGGCGACGGGGGGAACGGGTGGTAGCGCTGGATGAATTTTTCGAAGTCTTCTTCGTCGCTGTCATTGTTGAGAGGGCTTTTTCCGGTTGGCTTGGAGACGGCGTGGATATAATGCCAAAGCCCTTCGAGGCGTTTTCGCCACAGGGGGGCCGCCGGATCGTTTGCCGTGGCCAGGATGTGGTGTAAGCGGGTGAAGTTTTGCGTGATGATGCGGTGGTAGTGGGCGGAGAGTTCCTTGTGGGTTCCATCGGGGTAGACTTGCTCGCGGAACTCCTGGTCGAGTTTTCGGAGGGCATAGACGGCATGGTCGGCCGTTTCTCCGCAGGCCCGTTCAGCGATGAATTGAGTGGTTTGCAGGAGGGCGAGCATTTCGGTGATGAGGTGATTGCCGCCGGGCGCATGGTGTTTACGCAGATGCCGGGCGTGCTCCGAAAGGGTGTCGAGAAGAGCGGTCTTGAGGGACTGGGGGAAATGTTCGCTCGCGAGCCAGTCGGGTAAAAGGGGTAAGAAGACATTGGTGAGGCGTCTGGCAGCTTCGAGGGGTCGCCAGGCGGCGGAAATTGTAAAGCGACCGGGGGCGGGGTTTGCTGCGAGCCAGTCGGCCAATGTTTTGCAGAGGCAATCATGGTAGCGGGCATCCTTCGAACGCTTACCAACCTTCCACAGGGCGGGGAGCCAGTTCAGGCGATTGAAGAACCAGGCCCACTCGGGATCGTTTTTCGGGCCGCGCCAGTTCCAATCCAACCCGCCGGAGGCAAGCCGCCGTTGCCGGGCTTGAAGGCCCTGCAGCGTAAACGTGTCTTTCAGCGCATCATCCGCTACCCGTTGCGCTAGGTCATCAGCCATTGCGCGATGGGGGCTTGAAAGAGCCAGATCAAGAGAGCCAAGAGGAAGCCCGCTGTCGGTCGGGCAAGATACTGCCGGAAGTAGTGCCCGAAATAACTCGGGTTGAACTGATCGTAGGTTTGCATGATCGCAACCAGTAACGAGCCGCCGCTCCATAGAAGCAGCAGGAGAAGGATCGTTTTGATAATCAATTCGCCGGTGAGCATGGGGATGGTGAAGGAGGGAAGGGGCGATGCAGGCGTTTCCCGCAATGGGGAGGGGAGAAGGTCTAGGGAAGGTTTTCCGTATGACCCAGTCGACGGGCCAATTGATCCAGAAAGAGAGACTGGGGTTCGAGTGTTTCGCCCCGGCCAACTCCTTCCACATGGTCCGCCGGATCTGTTGCGGAGGGACGCCCATTGGGCCGCTCGACGCGGAAGCGGGTGCCGCTTGTGCCTATGACATATCCGTAGCGTGCTTGCTCTGTGACGACGACCGCTTGCGCCGGCGAGCCGCGCCCGGTGATGTTCCAAAAGACGGAATGGGCGGCGGTGACACCGTGACGCACGGCAGCGGAGCGGGGGTGCGGGCGGTAGCGGGCTTCGAACCAGGAATCGTTGGCGGTGGATTGGTCGATCAGATTTGAGTGGCTGAACTGCATGTGGTGATCGCTGGAGCTGCCCGCTGTGCGGTAACTTCCCGTGTGGCCCGTGGCCCGCCCGGTTTGATCATCGACGCAATCGTGCAAAACGACACCGTTTGTCCCGGCGTGAGAGAAGAGAAATCCGTGGCGGGAGAATGTCGCGCGGCAGCGGATAAGGAGGCAGTCATTGGCGTGCTGCAGACGGAAGAGGTATCCATTACCCCCGCCTCCGCCGTATTGGGGCCGGGCGAGATGGACATCGGCGAGGGTCAGCCGGGACGACTGATGAATGAGAATGCCGTTACTCAGGAAGTGGGCTCCGCTGCGGTTGCCCTCGGGAGAAAAGCTGTGGATATTCCGTGCCCAGGAGTCGCGCACACGCTCAAAGGCGACAAAGAACGAGGCGTGCACGTCGTGGGCGGGTGTGCCCTCGTTGCGGTGATCGTCCTCTCCCCATTGGCGACCCGGGTGCTCACGGTTGCCGATGGCCAGGTGTTCGATGCCCACTTCGCGCAGAGGCGGCGCCGCCAGCCGAAAGACCATCGGGTTGTCCCGCAAGCGAAGGAAGTAGCGGATAGGGATATCGACCGTGAGCGTCTTTGCGGCATGGTCCACAGCGGTGATTTGCCGAAGGTAGGCGGGGGCACGGGGTCTGCCCCGGTCGGTCAGCCATGAGGGTTCATCGTGTTCCTCAATCCACGCATCGGTCAGTTCATGGTGAATGGTGACAAAATCACCGGGACGAAAGCGGTCGGTGGCGGCAACCGGGATAACCCGGGTCGGGCGCATAAGGTCTTGGGTGATGGCGGTGCGAGCGGATGGTCGGTTGAAAAAGTCTCCGCGCCCGCCGTCGCCCGCTATCCGGATGACCACCCGGCTGCGCATTTCCGTACGGGTGTTTAGCAGAAATGTGCGGTCGGGTCCTTCACCCCGGAGAATAACGCCGTCCGTGGTAATGTGTAAGGCCTCGCGGGCATCTTCGGAAAGACTGAGGTGATAGGTGCCGGCAGGCAGAAACACAACGCCTCCACCGGCTGCGGAAGCGGCATCAATGGCCGCTTGGATGGCCGCTGTGGCATCGCGCGCTCCGCTGTTATCGGCATTGAAAGGGGAGGCGGTGACGTCAAACCGGGGACCCTCTGGAGAAGGCAAAGGCCGTTCGCCGGAATGGTAGCCGGCATAGGAAAAATCCTGAATGATCTTGTCGGTGGCGAAGTCCCCGAGGGCGCGCGGATTCCAGTCACTGGGGTAGAGTTCAGAGCGCCAGAGAAGCAGGTCGCCGGGTCCGCGCCCGGAGACATCCGGCGCCGGGCGGGTGAGGGCGTGTGTGAAGGCAGCACCGGCAAAGATGCCGAGGAGAATGAGGATCGAGTAATTGGAGTGTTTTGATCGTGTAAGCATGTTTGGTGGACTTCGGATTTCGATTGCTGAAGGAGATCGATGGCGACTCACGACTGGGGAGTTTCTAATCTTCCTCTTAAACTCTGGGGTGCTTCGGGTGAGCCTGATCACTTACCGAAAATCGAAGAGAAACTCCCTTCGGGCTGTTTCAATCGAGAGGCGATCCAGTTCATGGGGAACAATGAATTCGGCCATTCGACCGATTTCCGCATTTATCGAAATAAAGTTTTCTACACAACCGTAGCGATCACGGCGATTCAAGTAGTCGTCGAAAAGGATTACGGTGCCGGCAGGAGCTTTCAAGAGGGAGGTGAGGAAACACGCCACGCGGAAGCGCCCGTCCACAAGCACCAGGCGAGGGTGCTCTCCATCGCTTTCGATTTGGTTCCATACGGCTTCGGCGTAATTTGGCCAGCTGTCACGGCCGGTCTCATCAATAGGCTTACCAAGGTTTCTCGTTGGACCGATGTCTACGGGAATGGATATGTATTCTCCTGTGAAACCAGCATCCAGGAGCTTCATCGCCACGGCATCGAGAAAGGTTTTGTCCGATTCCACTGAGTAGATTCGTTTTATTCCTGATGAAGCCGCAAGAACGGAACTGCCTCCCGCGCCGTACTCGAGGAAAACGGATACGCCTTTCAGGCGTTCGGCCAGATGTTTACGGGCTTTTTGGGGCATCCATGGGCGATCCGAGATGTCTTCAGCACTCCATGCACTTTGTTGCTGAGGATGAGGTTCAGCCTTCCCTTTTTCAGTTCCCCCCTTTGTAACGGTTGCCACTTCGGGATCGGGAGCAGGCCATTCTTCAGGATTTTGCCCGAATCGGTCGGCGATTGAAGCAACCCCGCCCGCCACGGCGAGCCACCCGCGCGAACCATCCCGGTATCTCCTTACTTTTCCTTCTCGCTTTTTTGAATAGAGACTTTCCGAGTGGTTCACCAAATAGCCGATTGCCGGAAAATCTATTTCCTTGACGTCTTTCCCGAACGCTTTTGATCGAGCGGCATATTGATGATGTGCGCCAGAGATGCATTGGGAAAAGACAGCTTCACGGTCGGAGTATTTAGTTGGAAGTTCAGCATTTTCGAACCACGCGATGAAGCAAGATCCGCAATACTGATCAAATCCCTTTGTTTCTTCCTTATCCCTTTGGAAGGCTAGCCTGCTGGATTGATCTACCACGTATCCGCGACTTACAAGATAACCTTTTCGGTTATTGTCTTCTAAAACATAGCGGGCGAGTGTTCTTTCTACCCAATCGTCTGCGTCCAGAGGGAAGAAGTAGACTCCATCGTAATTTTGGCCTTTGAGCCAAGCAGCTGCTTGCCGTCGCTTTTGGTTTTTGTCCAAAGAACCTTGTTCTGCTGATGTGGGAAAGGGAAATGTTGCCTGGAGCCAGTGTATCTTTGGATGGCTGAGGTATCGCGACGCGGGCAGGTCATGATAGATGATAAGAGCGAGCCATCGATGATCGGTTTGATTCACGATACTTGCCAAGGTGTTGTCTAGGTTTTTTGAGATTAGCTCCCAATCGTTTGTGAGTGCTTTTGCAATGATAGGAATGGCGAAGACGAGCAGAGGATCTGGCTGTTTTTCAAGCTTGGTTACAGTTGGAAGCTTGGCAGATGTGTATTCAGTTGGTTTCCCCACAACGCTGAGTGGCCAATAAATCTGCACTCCGTCGTGCGGATCAAAGCAGGCGTTTATCTTGGAAAGGTCCTCCCCAACGGATTGATCGGCCAGTCCGAGAGCCTGAGCGAGCCCTTTGATAGGTAGAAAGCGCCGATCATCAAAGGCTTCAATTTGGGTATGAGGCCAGGGGGCTCCCTGATGTGCCAGAAGCCATTGAACCGCCATTCGGGCGGGGTGATGGGGTGCGGCGGCTCGCGCAGGGAAGGTGCTGTCGAAGCGGGAAGCCAGATTGAGGAGGTTGAGCCAGCCCTGGAGGGTAAAACAAGAGTAGTGGGCGGTCATAGTGCGGGTCATCTCTTCGTGCTGAACCCCCTCAGGAGTGATTTGGAGAGGGATGCGTTCCTCCGCCCGTGCAAGGGTCATGAAAAGGGTCTCGTAATCTTCGAGAAACGCCGCAATTGCTGCGACTTGGAGGTCGTAGTAGGTTCCATGATTATTTCTCGCTTGAGCTTCTTTGCTGCCCTGTTCACTGGAGAGTAGCCATTCAAGAAAATCGCGCATCCACGAGCGAATTCCAAGGAGCATTTCATCCGTGATCGCCCCGATGTGATGGAGGAGGCGGACGGCATCGAGAAAGAAGTAAAAGTCCTTTGTTTCGATTACTCCGGTTTGGAAACCTCGATTTTGGTTTCTCCCCCACCTTATTTGTGCGTAAGTGAGGTGCGGGTTCATCCGCGTATCGGGGTTCAGAAACCAGCGATCGATCCAACGAGTGGCATGTGCGGAAAAGCTTGGGTCACCGGTGATGAACGCAGCGAGACTTAGGGTAGTGGCATCTTCGAATAGCCTTTGAAGTCGTGTCCGATCGTATCGGTTACTTTCCGGCTCATACATTTTGGTGCCTGGAACACGCTCGCCATCCTTTCGAATATATGGGAGGCCATTTTTAGATTTTGGGTTGGGCCACCAGTAAGGAGCTGGATGATAATAATCTTGCAATATTCCGGATGGTCCAGGTTCAGGTTTGTCTGTAGGGGACTCAGGGGAGCGGGTTAAGGCATCTTTGGCGTTTGCCAAAATCGTCGCGACAAGGGTGTTCTGACTCTCCGAAGCTCCTTTGCTTTGGTGGTTTTCGCGGAGCGCTTGAATTGATTGGAAGTGATAGCACGTGAATCCGAGGGGATCGGGTTGTGCAGCAACTTTCATTGTGACGTGGTTAATCGCCGCACGAATTGCTATTTGGCGTTCCAGGCCACGTTTCTTGAAACTTTCGGCATTCGCTGCTTCAAGGTGGGCTTTGCCGCTGGCCAGGCGAGCGACCCAACCGGCCACGCCCCATGCTTCTTTTTGGGCAGACGGTTCCGAACGCGGCTGCTCCCAGGGATCATCCTTCCATCTATCCCACTTACCCGGTATGCCCAGGCGCCAGAAGAGTTCCACCTTGGGGCGACGACCGTAGGGGTGGTTTCCCCCGAATCGATCTTCCGTGTCTTTGCGGAAAAGGAGTTGGGGTTCTTCCACTGGGCAGGGGGTAAAGTCTTTGCGGAGTAACTCCGCATTGTCCGTAATCCGTTCCATCGGCACGGCAAAGTAGGGGAGGTGTGGCGCGGAGCGAACAGCGGATTGAATGGCTTCCCATCCGGACCGGGTGACGAAGCAATTACCGTCCCACGGAAGGACCCATTTTGCGCGTCCTCGCCCGTCCTCCAAGGCGGTGTTGCGCGCGCCGTTGTTGTTCATGAGGTAGAGGTTCTTCAGACGATAGGTCGCCGTGATGACCCGCTCCTGTTGCTCGTAACCTAATCCATGGAAGGTGGCTGAACTGAGAAAGCCGGGCTCGGGAAAGGACGAGTAATCCCAACCGATGGCAGCGAAAGCCTCCGCTTCGAAGGGGATCTCCAAATAGGGCTGGTCATGTTCTTCGAGAAGATCGATGATCGCCTGCCGCTCTGCGGGATCAAAGATCCGGTTGAGCACCCAGCGTTTTTCGCAGTTTTCCAGGGAAGGCTCATTCTCCAAGATAAAACGAACATTTTGCCGGGACTGCCCTATGGCGTGCCGGGGGAATAGGTCGTTACCGATGATGCGGTAGAGAACGAAGTTATCTGTCTCGCGGGAGAGCGAAGATTGCTCGTAAGATGCCCGCAACCGTTCCTCGAACGGGCATTTGTGCGCATAAAGAACTTTCAGTTCTTCCGGAAGGTGTTTTGCCGCAACCGGAGCAGCGGCCCGGGTCTTTTTCGGAAGGGGTTGTTCTTCGCGGGGTCGAGGGCGCGGCGGAGTCGGTGCATCGTCTCGTGAGAAAAACCGTTTAGCCCGGGCGGCCTGAGCGTTCAGGCGAAGTGCCGACGTGTAAACCTTTTCGGCCTCTTTCTGAAGACCGAGAGCCTCCAGGGCCATGCCAAGGTTTTCATAAACACAGTAAACCTCGTTTTGGGCCAGAGACTTTTCGTATTCTTTGACCGCTTCACGAAGCTTGTTTTCCCGAAAGAGCCGATTGGCTTTTCGGAAGTGGGAGAGTTGGGAATCTTCCATGCCGGAATGTGCGATAGGCCTAATTGAAGGTGAGTTTCCAAGACAGTGTTAGAGAGTGGGGGGCTTCCCGCTGTGGGGGCGAAGGAGGGCGGCTCGTTTTCAGGTCAAAGTATCCCCGCGCTTCGAAGCGTGAAATGCCTTCTTCGTGAACCTCCCAAATCCGTGCCTCCCCGCTGCTCTTGGATTCGACGAAGGTATTGGGCAGAGAGAGGCGAACGCCTGCGAGATTGGCTGAGGCTGCGTCCGCTATGTGGACCGAATCGGTCCTCACAAGCGAGTCGGCAGCGAACTCCATTCGCGTGTGAACCGTCAGGGGGGCCTTCAGCTTCTTCGGGTGTTCTTCGCCAATCAGAATCAGGCAGGGGGAATCCCATTCCAAAATCCCCCGGCCAGCCTTGTCGAATGAGGAGCGGATATTTTGGTAGAAGGTGGTCGGGCAGCCTTCCTCTCCGTTGGCAAAGATAAATGTGGGGAGGAGGTAAGGGTGGGTGTCCTGCGCTTTTGGAAATGTGAAGAGGGGGCACTGGGGAATGGGAAGATAAACGCTGTGCCGGTGGTGGAGGCCGCCGTTAATGAGCGGAAGGGCGATGACATGGCGATTTCGGTGCCGCCAAAAGTAGGCTCCGTATTGATGGTCCTCATTGGGCGAGGAGCCATACTGGATAAATCGACCGTGGGGGAGTTTTTCGGCGAGTGTGGAAACCACATTAGTTCCCTCCCTGTTGAAACCAAGATCCTCCCAGAGGTGAGCGGTGTAGATGTGCTGGTGAAGCAAACTCAAGTTTTCCCCGAGGATGCGGAATTTGCCGCGGTAGCTATCGGAGCCCTGATCCTGGCTCCAGAGGTCGACGGATTGCTTTGAGGCATCCCACCAGTGGGTGAGAAAGCGGTTCTGAATAGATCGGGAGAAGAGGAAAGCGGCGGATTTTTCTTCATCGGAGAGCACACCTGCCCATGCGGCGGCGGCGAGTACTTCGAGGAAGGCTGTTTCGCCGTAGGCTCCGATGCTTCTTCCATAACAGAAGCCATGCCCCTCCGGGTTTACGTGAAAGAGGGCCAGTTCGGCGCAGTTCCGG
This sequence comes from Opitutales bacterium, assembly GCA_020831585.1. GTDB lineage: Bacteria > Verrucomicrobiota > Verrucomicrobiia > Opitutales > Oceanipulchritudinaceae > JAFIGE01. The sequence continues at coordinate 9,225 of JAFIGE010000158.1, forward strand.
AGCCATGGTTTGATTTTCTCTGGCAGAGGCAAACCGGCTTCGCGGAGGCGATGACAAATTTCCGCAACGAAGAGAACGGAGTAGCGGTCGAAGCGTCCTTCCCCCTCGGTCTCGTCGGCAAAGCCGGAATCCTGCGAGACCTCTTCGATGTGCGTGAGCATGCGTTCGAGGAAGATATAGAGCGCATCCGAACGATCCCATCCCAACTGGAAGCGGTAAAGAGCGATGGCAAAGGCGACCTGGTAGAAGTTGTTGGGTTTTCTGATCAGGCGGTGGGAGGTGGGATCGACAAAATCCTCCCAGTGCAGAAGGTCGCGGGCGGTTTGGAACGCTTCGGGCGAGAAACAGGCATCCAGAAGGCCCCTGTCTTTCAAATACAACAAAGCCCGGAGAAAAAAGAAAACACCCCAACTCTTGCAGGGCATCTTGAGAAGGAAGGGGACGCATTCTTTGACTCGCTGGCAGCGCCAGGCGGTGAGCGGATGGCCGATGGGCATTTCGTCCACCCAATAGGCCATGCCCATGAGAAGCTTCCCGGAGAGGAAGGGATCCTCTTTGTGAAAGACCGGATAGTCATCGATGACCATGTCTTCCTTCTCGGTGACAAAACGGGTCAACAATGCGTTCAGCCGGGCGTAGAGTTTTTGCACCGGACGGGCATCCTCCGGCTCCGCCAGGAGCTTCACGCTTTCCGGGGGCGGACGGACAGACGGATTCCTCTGCGGCTGAAGATTCAAGAGGGAGCTTTGATAGTTGGACAACACCGGCACGAGCAAGGCGGGATCGCCGACTGGACGACCCTTCTCCAAGGCGGCAAAAAAGTGCTCTTCCGCCTGGCCGGGTTCGTCGAGGAGGAGGGCGCAACGCCCCAGGGTGTTGTGCGTGTGAGAGAGGAGAAAGGCGACTTTCTCTGCGCGGGAGAGTGTATCAAACTTCTCGACCGTGCCTTCTTCCCAGGCCCCGAGTTCGTGGAGGATGCGGACGCCCGGTTTTCGGAAGGAATCTGTGACCTTTTCCACTTCCATGATCAGGATTTGGGTTCTTGACTCTTGACGAAGTCCTGGAGGAAGGAGAGCTGCATCTGAGCCCGGCGGTATTCGTCGAGGAAGATTTTTTGTTGATTGGCGAGTTTTTTGTTTTCGATCTCCAGTTGCCGATTTTTGAGGAGGAGGCCATCGGCTATCTCTTGTTTGAGTTTGCCGCCCTTTTCGATCCGGATCCTTTCTTCGCGCAGATTGCCGAATTCTTTTTCCGCAGTTTTGAGGGCCTCTTTTGCCTGATGGAGTTGATCAGCGAGCGCCCGCACTTCTGAAGCCAGCACTTCTTTGGAGGCATTGGTTTGGTCGATTCGTTTGCGGGCATCGTCGCGCTCAGCTTGGAAGCGGTCGCGTTGTTGGCGTGCTTCGTCCCGTTCGGTCTGTGTCTGTTGGGATCGGGCGCGGGCATCGTTGCGCTCAGCCTGGAGTTGCTCGCGTTGTTGGCGTGCTTCATCCCTTTCGGTCTGTAGCTGTTGGCATCGGGCGCGGGCATCGTCGCGCTCTTGAGTCGTTTTTTGTGAAGCCGTCACGGCTTCCTGTGCTTGATGGAGCTGTTCAAGGAGGGTCCGCACTTCGCGGGAAAGCTTCTCTGCCGATGCGGTGGCTTTGTCGCGCTGGACACGGAGTTCATCGCGTTCCCGGCGGCTGAGATCGCGTTCTTCTTTGAACTGATCGCGTTGCTTGCCAAGTTCTTTTTCCGCAGTTTTGAGGGCCTCTTTTGCCTGATGGAGTTGATCAGCGAGCGCCCGCACTTCTGAAGCCAGCACTTCTTTGGAGGCATTGGTTTGGTCGATTCGTTTGCGGGCATCGTCGCGCTCAGCCTGGAAGCGGTCGCGTTGTTGGCGTGCTTCATCCCTTTCGGTCTGTAGCTGTTGGCATCGGGCGCGGGCATCGTCGCGCTCTTGAGTCGTTTTTTGTGAAGCCGTCACGGCTTCCTGTGCTTGATGGAGCTGTTCAAGGAGAGTCCGCACTTCGCGGGAAAGCTTCTCTGCGGATGCGGTGGCTTTGTCGCGCTGGACACGGAGTTCATCCCGTTCCCGGCGGCTGAGATCGCGTTCTACTTTGAACTGATCGCGTTGCTTTTGCGCGTCATCGCGTTGTTGGCGGCTGAGATCGCGTTCTACTTTGAACTGATCGCGTTGCTTTTGCGCGTCATC
>JAFIGE010000159.1 GCA_020831585.1 Opitutales bacterium
AGACGATCAAAGAAATTAACCCAAAACGCAGAAATGGGCTAAGGAATGTGGGTCATAAGGTTCTTTTGGGTATTGATAATTTAATACTATGACGAATACGTCAATTCTATCATGGCTATGCTGTCTACCTCGGGTCAAGGGAATTGTCTTTATTTTGCGTGACGCGGGTGTAATTACCATGACGCGGGTGTGACGCCACGCCGTGACGAGCGAGTTGGCCGCGTGTGTTTAGAACCGCTTTGCTCCCTTTGACTGATAAAGCCCCATCAAAGGCCGCATCAAATGAGCCCGAGCTCCATCTTGCCCTCTTCGGAGATCATATCCTGATTCCAGGGCGGATCCCAGACGATGTTCACTTCGGCGTTGGCCACGCCAGAGACTTGCTCGACTTTGTATTTCGCATCCTGCGCGATGGCGGGTCCCATGCCGCAACCGGGGGCGGTGAGGGTCATGTCCACGCGGACCTCATGCCGACCTTCGCTCTCAAGGATGTCCATGGTGTAAACGAGGCCGAGATCGACGATGTTCACCGGAATTTCCGGGTCATAAACCTGCTTGAGTGCGCCCCAGACGGCATCTTCGGAAGGGGGACCGGCGGTTTCTCCGGTGGGCCCATTCACCTTGGCGGCAGCGGGCATTTCTTCGCCGAGGGCATCGGCATCGCGCCCGAGGATTTGGGCCATACCGCCTTCCCAAGTCACGGTGAAGTTACCCCCGAGGCGGTGCGTGATGATCACACGGGTCTGCGCGGGGATGACCACTTGGTCACCGTAGGGAACAATGGTGGCGGTGACGTCGCGGGAGATGGTTTTTTCGTCTTGCATGAAAGAGCGGGGCGGAAGAGGTGCCGGAAGTTTGGATTACAGGTGAAACTTCGCCGCCAGAAGGGAGCGGACGTGCTCGGCCATCGCGGGGGTTTCAAATTTCTGAATGATTTCCTCAAGGAAGCCGAACACGAGGAGTTCGCGCGCCCCTGCCGGAGGAATGCCCCGGGCGAGGAAGTAAAACATGTTCGATTCATCAATGCGCCCGGTGGTGGCCCCGTGCGAGCACTTCACGTCGTTGGCTTTGATTTCGAGGCCGGGGAGGGAATTGCTCTCGGCTTCCTCGCTGAGCATGAGGTTGTTGTTTGTCTGGTAGGCGTCGGTTTGCTGCGCATTTTCCTCCACGATGATGAGGCCGCTGAAGATGGTGCGGGTTTGGTCGAGGAGGGCGTTTTTGAAGAGGAGGTCGCTCCGGCTGTTGGGCGCGATGTGTGTTTGGAGGGTGCGCTGGTCGAACTCCTGTTCGCCGGTGGGCACGTTGACGGAATACATTTCCACGTTCGAGCCGCTGCCGAAAATCTTGCCGTGCACTTCCTGTCGGGCCTGCGCCGAACCGATGTTCACAATGATGCTTTTGGCCTGGCTGTCGCGTTGAGCGTTGTTGGTGTTGAGCTGAAAGCTGAGGGTGCGCTCGTTCCAGTTCTGAATAATGCGGTGGTGGCTCTCCGCGCCATCGCCTGTGTGGATGTGCGCGTTGGCAATAACGAGGTGCTCCGTGTCGGGGCTGGCGGCCGCCTGATAATCGACGAGGGTGGCGCGGGCATTGCGACCGGTGACAAAGAGGGTGTGGGGGAAGATCGCGCCTCCGTTGCGCTGAGTGAAATTGTAGACGACGAAGGGTCGCTTCACTTCCACATTGTCGGGCACGTAGAGGAAGACGCCGGAGCGCAGGAGGGCGACGTGCAAGGCCTCGTATTTCTCCGAACCGAGGTCCGGTGTTTCCGCCATGAAGTATTTTTTCACGAGGTCGCCGTGGCGGTTGAGGGCGTCGCCCAGCGTGGTGAAGATGACCCCCTGTTTTTCCAGTTCGGGATCCATTTCGCGGGCGGCGGCGAGGTTGTCGTCTACGAAGAGGAGGCGCCCGGCGCAGTTTTCCACCACTTGGGCACGCTCCACGAGATCGTCCGCCTCGGGGCGCTCGAAGGGGGTGGGGCTGAAGCGCCCGATGTCCTGCAGGCGGCGCAGATTGGCAAAGCGCCAGCGCTCGTCGAGGCGGCGGGGCTCCGGGAGTTCCAGGTAGCGCGCCCAGTGTGCCTGCTGGAGGGAGCGGAACCACTCCGGCAGATGCGCGGAGAGGGCTTGCCGCTGGGAGAAAATATCCGCGTCGGCAATGGTGGCCGCTTCGACGGTTAAGGTATCGTTTGACATGAAGAAAGTTTGTTGAGGGTGAGAAGACCGGTGAGGATCAACCGACACTGCCTTCCATTTCCAGGTCGATGAGGCGCTTGAGTTCCACGGAATACTCCATGGGAAACTCGCGGATGAGGTCGTTGACGAAGCCGTTCACGGAGAGCGACATGGCCTGCCCCTCATTGAGGCCGCGCTGCATCATGTAGAAGATCTGCTCGGCGCTTACCTTAGAGACACTCGCCTCGTGTTGCACGGTGTTTTGATTTCCGCGCACGGTGATCGCGGGATAGGTGTCCGTGCGGCTGTTGGTGTTGATGAGGAGGGCGTCGCACTCGGTGTTGTTTTTGCAACCCTTGAGGTGGCGCGGCATGCTCACGATGCCCCGGTAGGTCGAGCGGCCCTGGCCGATGGAGATCGACTTGGCGATGATGTTGGACGTGGTGTTGTTGGCCGCGTGGACCATCTTCGCGCCGGTGTCCTGGTGCTGGCCATCGTGCGCCAGCGCGATGGAGAGGACCTCGCCCCGCGCGCCTTCGCCGCGCATGACCACTCCGGGATACTTCATCGTGAGGCGGCTGCCGATATTGCAATCGATCCACTTCACTTCCGCGCCTTCCATGGCAAGGCCGCGCTTCGTCACGAGGTTAAAGACGTTGTCCGACCAATTCTGCACGGTGATGTATTGAATTTTGGCGTTCTTCAGGGCAACCAGCTCCACGACCGCGCTGTGGAGGGTGGAGGTCTCAAACTTAGGTGCGGTGCAGCCCTCCATATAGGTCACTTCGGCGCCCTCATCGGCGATGATGAGCGTGCGCTCAAACTGGCCGAAGTTCTCCGCGTTGATGCGGAAGTAGGCTTGCAGGGGTTGCTTCAGCTTCACACCCGGCGGGATATAGATGAAGGATCCGCCCGAAAAAACAGCGCTGTTGAGGGCGGAAAATTTGTTGTCTCCGATGGGGATGACTTTGCCAAACCATTTGCGAAAAATCTCTGGATGCGCCATGAGGCCCTCCGTGGAGCCGACAAAGATCACGCCTTCCTTCCGCAGCTCGTCCTTCATGTTGGAGTAGGACGCTTCAGAATCGAATTGGGCTTCCACGCCGGCGAGGAAAGCGCGCTCTTTCTCGGGAATGCCGAGGCGTTCGAAGGTCTGCTTGATCTCATCGGGCACTTCATCCCACGAGCGGCTCGGGCGCTGTCCCTTGGAGAGGTAATAGCGGATTTTTTCGTAGTCGATGGAATCGAGGTCGCGCGATGCCCAATGGGTCGGCACGGGTTTGTCGCGGAAGACCTTGAGGGCCTTTTGGCGAAACTCGCGGATCCATTCATCTTCGCCTTTGATGCCGCTTATGTAATCAACCGTGGCTTCGTTCAAGCCGACGCCAGCATCGAATTCGTATGTGGTGTCGTAGTGAAAATTTCCTTCGTCGCGTTCGATTTGGATGTCGGTGGTGGTACTCATGTGGATGTGGCTCTGTTTCTTCGGTTTGTGATTATCCGCAGCTGGACTCTTTTGCTGCGGTCAGGTGTTCAGACGGTGGCCGCTGCAAAATTTTCCTTCACCCAGTCGTATCCGTTCAACTCGAGCTTTTTGGCCAACTCGGCGTCGCCGGATTCAACAATGCGGCCCTCGTACATGACGTGTACGCGGTCGGGCACGATGTAATCGAGGAGGCGCTGATAGTGGGTGATCACGAGAATGCCGAGATCGGGGCCGCGCATGGCATTCACCCCGCCCGCGACGATGCGGAGGGCATCGATGTCGAGGCCACTGTCGGTCTCGTCCATGATGGCATATTTCGGCTTGAGCATAGCCATTTGCAGGATTTCGCAGCGCTTTTTCTCTCCGCCGGAAAATCCTTCGTTGACAGACCGTGAAGTGAACTGGCGGTCGATTTTGAGGGAGTCCATCTTGGCATAGAGTTCCTTGTAGTAAGCCGGGGCGTCGAAGCGCTGGCCTTCCTCCATGCGGGCGGTGAGGGCGGCGCGGATGAAATTGGCGATGGTCACGCCGGGGATTTCACTGGGATACTGGAAAGCCATGAAGAGACCGGCCCGGGAAATCACATCGGGCTCTTCGCCGATGATGTTTTCACCATCAAACAGTATCTCACCGCTTTCAATGGTGTAATCCTCGTGGCCCGCAAGGGCTTTTGCGAGGGTGCTCTTGCCTGTGCCATTGGGGCCCATGAGGGCATGGACCTCGCCCTTGGGGACGGTCAGGTTAAAGTCGCGCAGGATCGGCGTCCCGGCAATCGACACATTCAGGTTACGGATTTCTAGTGTGCTCATGGTCGTGTAAAATTTAGTTGGGATGGGAAGTGGAAAGGGTTGCTTTAGTGAGCGTGATTCGATTCAGCCGGGCTGGTCTTCGGAGAGGTGCGGCCATGGAAATAGAGTTCCAAAGACTCGGCTTGGAAGCCCTCTGGCAGGACCGCCTTCAGCTGCTCAATGACGGTCTCCGGGAGATCGATATCGTAGACCCGACCGGTGCGTTTGTCTTGGAAATGGGCATGTTCGGATAGATTCGGGCAAAAACGGGTGGGCTCCCGCTCATAGTTGACCGCCCGCACCAGGCCACATTGCACCAGCGTCTCAAGGGTGTTGTAAACCGTCGCCAGGGAGAGCGAATCGCAGTGGCTGCGGGATCGGAGAAACACTTCGTCCGCCGTCGGGTGATCCCTTTGGCTGAGCAGCATTCCGAAAATCAGCTCCCGGTGGCGGGTCAAGCGCTGACCGTGGCTGGCGAGCGCTTCCTCAAGGAGGTTGCGCGCGGCAGCGGGTAAGCGGGGTTGACGGATTGCCTTCATAAGTAAGGGAACCGTAATTAGAATAATTCCAACTTCAAGCGCGGATCGGGGAAAAATCCGAAATTTTCGGAATGGGGGAGACGTCGCGGGTCAAATCGCCGTTGCGGCGGTTGGCGCGGTATGCGGGAATAGGCGCGATGACCCTGACCCAATGGATTGTTCTCGGATCCCTTCCCTTCGTTTCGGCGCTGATCGGCTGGGCGACGAACAAGCTGGCGATCCTCATGCTCTTTCGTCCGAGGCGTGCGCGGCGTTTTCTGGGTATCCGGCTGCACGGCTTGATCCCGCGGCGGCAACCGCAGATCGCGGAGAGCGTGGGTGAGATCGTTGAGACCCAGTTGTTGAGCCAGCATGTGCTTCAGGCAGAGGTGCGGCAGATCAACCTCGAACCCTATCTGGTGGAGTATGTGCGGCGGCTGGTTTACCAGCGCATTGGTCCGCGCCTCGCCGCCATTCCTCTGTTGGGGCGGATGGTGAACGACCGCTTGCTTGGTCAAATCGAAAGCCTGGCTCTCGAAGAGATGCGCCGGGAGAGCCGCCCAGCCCTCGAACGCTTTGCCGCCGAGGCGGAGAAACACCTGCCGGTGCGCCGGATGGTGGAGGACCGCGTGCGGCTATTTGATATGCACCAGCTTGAAGCCGTCGTCTACCGCTTGGCCTCGCGCGAATTCAAGCAGATCGAGATTCTGGGGGGCGTGCTTGGGTTTTTGATCGGGCTGGCGCAGCTGATTTTGCTCCTCCTCTCCGGCACGATCTCATGAATGCGTGATTCCCTGCCATGCATCATCTGGTGCTGGCTCGAAATCTCCCTGTGCCTGATCGCGGCCACGTCGGCCGTGGGCGGCGAAGCTTCTATGGTTTTTCCGCTGCGCGGTAGGTGCGGATGCGAGCGGAGAAATCGGCATCATCGACATGGAGGGCGGCGGCGGCATTGATGCGGTGGCGTGCCCGCGCTTCCGGAAAGGGTAACTCGGTGTCGATGAGACCCAGCTCGTGGGCGAACCGGTCCGCGTTCTCTGGCAGTAGCCAGGTGACGTGCAGCGGAATACGACCCGGCACGAGGGCGTTTACTTCCCGGATGATGTTGCTTGTGCAGTTGCTGACGACGGTATGGTAGAACTCCGGCTCGCGTGCGAGTTGATCGGTCCGCCTGAGCATTCGTTCGAATAGAGCGGCAACCTGTGCACGATCCGCCCGGATCGGATACAGGAAGACATCGTTTCCCCGGTGGACCGCACGGAGGCTGAGGATGTCCTGTTCATCCGCAATCACCATCATGAGTTCGTATTGCCGGAGAGCGCCCCGCCATACCGAGTAATGTTCGCCGATTTCCCGGCGGGCCTCGACAGAAAAAGAGAGGTGGCGCCCATCGGCGAAGCCAAAGGTTACAAAGGTGTGCGCGGCTCCCTTGAATCCGCTGAAGGGTTCCACCACGAAGTCGACTCCGGCGACATCGTCGAAGGCGAAGAAGTCCTCGCTGTATCCGGGAGTGGCTTTTTCCCGGCTGTGGTGGCGAAAGGAGCGAATGTGGCGAATGTGCGCGCCGTTTTCCGTGAACGTGATCTCCGGCAGGACCGCGTGCTCAGCGATCCAATTGCGGTCGTTGGAGGGCTGCACGGCGAGCCGGAAGGCCAGCCAAGCGAGAAGGACGATGGCCGAAAAAACACAAAGCCAGCGCATTAGACCGACGATGCGCCGGCGCTTCCCTGGTGGAGCGGTCATCATGGCTCGGGCGGCGGAGAGCGCAAGCGCGCACGCAGGCGATCCCGCTCGGCCATTGTCACGGCATAGGTCACCTGGGGTCCGCCGGGCAGCTGGATAGTCACCGCCAGGTCGTCCCGCCCGATGCGCAAGGAGCCGTAGTCTTCGCCATAGATCGTGATGATCGGTGAGAGCGGCCCCATCGGCTCGGTGAGATCGCGGATCGTTACGCTATCCATCTCTGTGCGGGCAAAGACGCTTTGCGCGGCCTCGTAGATGGCCTGCAATTGATCCTCAACCGGACCCATACGAAAGGGGGGAGGCGAGTTGTGCGCCCGCATGACGTGGAACACGCCATAGGCAAACATGGCCAGGAGCAGAGCCACGGCCAGATAGCCGGAGACGGTGCGGGGTTCCGCTTCGGAAGTGGGGAGACCGGGAGGCGGAACCGGGGGGATAGGGGGCTCAGCCATCCTGCAGGGTGTGTTCGGCCACAGGAATCTCCTCAAAGAGAGCATCCATGAGTTCGCCGGTTAGATAGATGGACCCGGTGGCAATGATCGTCTCTCCGCTTTGACCCGCCAGCAGGGAGCCGCGCGCGGGAATGAGTTCGCGGATGGTGGAGCGGCGCACTCGACCCGCGAAATCACGGGGGAGGGCGCTTTCCAGCTCTTCAAACGAACTCGCGCGCGGTTGGGAGGGGCGGACAAGAATGATTTCGGCAGCATGGCTGGCTACCACGGGCAGGAGCGCTTCGGCCCGCGCACGCCCCAGTGTGCCGACGATGATCGTGAGCGGGCTACCGGTTTGCGCCTTTAATCGACGGAGGTTTTCATCAAGCTGCGCGGCCCCCTCCGGATTGTGCGAGGTATCGAAGATGATGGTGCGGTCGGAGAGTTTGTAACGATCCCATCGTCCGGCCCAGCGAACCGAGCGGAGACCCGTCCACACATCCAGGGGCGCGACGGGAAAACGTTCCTTCAGGACATCGATGGTGAGGCTGGCTACTGCGGCATTGAGGCGCTGGTAGGGACCTTCGAGAGTCGTCTCCGGGTAGTTTTCGGGGTCGGCTCCGAAAAAATCCGTGATCGAATGCACGGGGGCCTTCCGTTCGCAGGCAATTGCGCGGATGACCGTCTCTGCCGCCGGGCAGATTTTGCCGAGGATCACGGGCACGCCTTCTTTGACGATGCCCGCCTTTTCGCGGGCGATTGCTTCCACCGAGTTTCCAAGAATTTCCGTGTGGTCCAGGCTGATGCTTGTGATGACGGAGGCTACCGGTTGCACGACGTTGGTCGAGTCGAGACGACCCCCAAGTCCGGTTTCGATGAGCGCCACATCCACACCCTCGCGAGCGAAGTGCAGAAAGGCGATGCCGGTCATAAACTCGAAAAAGCTCGGATGGTCATCCGGATCGGCCTGCGCAATCCGCGCAGCGACCTCGCTCATTTCGTTCGTGTACGTGAGAATCGCGGACGGCGAGAGGATTTCGCGGTTCACCTGGATACGCTCACCGAGGTGCACGAGGTGCGGCGAGGTGAAGAGCCCTGTCTTTAGGCCCGCCGTTCGGTAAATCGCTTCCAGCATCGCGCAGGTCGAACCTTTGCCATTCGTTCCGGCGACGTGGATCACAGGGTAGCGGCGCTCGGGGAAGCCGAGGGCGGCGGAGAGCTTTTGCATGCGCTCAATCCCATACTTCGCGCCACCACCCTTGAGGCTGTAGAGCCAATCCTTGGCGGCGGTGTAGTCTGAAAGCCCGGCGGAAGCCATCAATGCGGAAGAAATTTTGGGGGGCTCGGGCGCAGGGTTAATCGCCACCAGCGTTAGCGGACCCATTGGCTGCGGCCGGCAGCGGTTGGCCGCTGAATGCACGCAGAAAGCGAACGATCCGGTCGCGCAGCTCGCGCCGGTCAACGATCTGATCAATCAAACCGCGATCAAAAAGAAACTCAGATCTCTGAAAGCCTTCTGGCAGTTCCTGATTTGTGCCTTCTTTGATGACGCGCGGACCGGCGAAGCAGATGAGGGCCTCCGGTTCTGCCAGGATCAGATCGCCCAGCGTGGCGAAGCTTGCCGTGACACCTCCGGTCGTCGGATGGGTGAGGACGGAAATAAAAGGCAGGCGCTTTTTTGCCAATCGAGCCAACGCAGCGCTTGTTTTCGCCATTTGCATGAGACTGAAAATGCCCTCCTGCATGCGCGCGCCGCCGGAGGCCGAGACCACGATGAGGGGGATTTCCTTTTCCAGAGCGCGTTCCGCCGCGCGCGTAATTTTCTCGCCGACCACGCTACCCATGGAGGCACCTCCAAAGCGAAAGTCCATCACCGCCAAACTCACCTGGATACCTTCCATGGCCCCCACGCCGCTCACGACGGCATCGCTGAGCTTCGTCTTTCGCTTGTATTCGGCCAAGCGGTCCACGTATTGCTTGCTGTCTTTGAACCCGAGAATATCCACCGATTCCAGATTGGCGTCGCACTCTTCCCAACTGCCCTCGTCGATCAGGGATTTCACACGCATGGGTGCGTCGATCGCGAGGTGGTGGCCGCTCTTCGGGATGACCATCCAGTTTTTCTCGATCTCCTTGATATAGACAAGTTCTCCGGATTTCGGGCACCGCACATAGAGATCCTTGGGGATATCTTTTTTCTTCGGGGGCGATACCGTCGAATACTTTGGTTTGGAAAAGAAAGGCATGGTGATGAAGCGATGGGCGATACGAATGCCGCTCAACCGTGAGCGAGAGTAAGGATGCGCACATCTTCCGCGCCCGCCTTCAAGAGAACGCGGGCACATTCGTTCAGCGTCGCACCGGTGGTGTAAACGTCGTCCACGAGGACACAATTCATTCCCCTACTGAAGGTGATCCCCGGGCGTATGGCAAAGGCATTTTTTACGTTGCGGCGACGATCATCCCGCGAGAGCCGGGTTTGTGTGCTTGTATCGGTGTCGCGAACTAGGATGTCGTTCATCTGTGCACGGCTCACCGCTCCGGCGAAAATCCGGGCGAGAAAGGCACTTTGGTTGAAGCCGCGTTCGCGCATTTTCCGTGGATGCAGGGGCACGGGGATGAGTGTCGCGTCGGCCAAGTATGTATCCAGTCGCGCGCGCCCCGCGATCCACCGGATGTCATCCCGAAGGAATAGGCCGTTGTGGTACTTCAGCTCGATTACGATGCGCGCGCCGACCCCACGGTGCAAAATGAGTGAACGACCCGCGCTGAAACAGGGCTCCAGTTGCACACAGTTCGGGCAGGTGCGACCGCTGTCGACCCGTCCAAAGTAGGGATATCCGCAGTCGCGGCAAAAAGGAGGGTCAATGTAGTGCAGCCCCATACGGCACTGCGGGCAAATGAACTTGAGCGGGCCGGGACCGGGTGCTCGACCGCACCCGATACACACGCGCGGGAAAACGAGATCAAGAAATCCCTCCCAGATTGTGCTCAGGGGGAGCCTTGTAACTGCGGAATAAGAGCGCATACGACAGAAAAACAGCGAATGCCAGTAAAATGAATGCGCAAAGAAGGCCGTCAACTAAGATCGTCGAGCCGAGGAAGAGCCCCGAATCTCCCGATTCGGCCAGCTTTCCGTAGGTGTTTCGCACGACCACCCATCCGGCGTGCAAGCCGACACACGCGATTAGAGAGCGCGTCAGGAGAAAAACAAGGTTCAGCACGAGCCCGACAAGAAAGAGATTTAGGAAAGGCAGGGCCTCCGACTCGAAAATGAAAGCAAAGGCCATTTTCCCGGCGATGGCGAAGCCGCCCCACCAAACCTCAGTAAGCGCCGGATCGTAGGGCACACGTTTGAAGTGAACGGCTGCAAATACGAATGCGCTCAGAAAGATGGCTGTCCACGGGCGGAAAGCTGTAAAAAAAAGTCGCAGAAGCATCCCGCGAAAGAGGGCTTCTTCAAGGAATGAAAGAACCAGGGCCCCTGCCAAAGCGCGTAGCAAAACTTCGGCAACCCCTTGGACCGTGAGGGGCTCCACCGGCGACACATCCTGGATCAAGGTCTGAAGCAGAACAACCGTGCAAAGGCTGGCGGCACCCACAAATCCCCAGCGCAGGCCTTGTCGAAAGCCGCCGTCTCTCCAGTGAAAACCGAAACGCCCCCATAACTGGCAATATTGAATCAGCCAAAGCAAAGAAATGGCTGCGGCGAAGAGGCGAACACGGTCGATGTAGACGATAAGCGATTTGCCCGAAAGGTAGGCCAGGAGGCCCCCATCTGCGGCGCGGCCTTCGGCCAGCACCTGAACCAGCCCGTGGACGAGGGGACCCAGAAGGCCACCCAGCAAAAAGGCTCCGAAGTAAACCGCAAAAAACACGCGCACCCCCCGGCTGTCGTACGCATCCGGACGGGTTTGGAAGAGGAGAAAGTAAGACGGCCGTCGCATCTCTGATGCCAACGGATACGCGGACCTTTCATTAAGGCAACGCACAATTCCTTCGTGGGGGTGACGCGGGGGGATACATGTTCAGAATATTTGAAAATTGACAAACGCTAGGCAAACATTTGAGTGGCGGCGTGAGCAGAATTTCTTGTCGTCGGGGATGGTGTAGGCGTGTGACGGGCTACCACCTTATTTCGAGGGTGGTGCAGAAAAGACGGTTGATGGATGAGGAGGCGAT
>JAFIGE010000160.1 GCA_020831585.1 Opitutales bacterium
CGAATGTCTGCGCGTTCTCATCCGCCTCGGGTCGACCGCTGAAGGCAGGTCGACTGCCGCAGCCCGTATCCAGCCGAAGACAAAGTAGTCCGGCGGATTCATCGCCGGACCGTGACGGACAGGCACCCGCGAACCTCCGCCCGCCCTGGGCGACGAAGCCGACGCGCAAAGGTCTGCGCGTTCTCATCCGCCGCGGGTCGACCGCTGAAGGCAGGTCGACTACCGGAGCCCGTATCCATCCGAGGGCAAAGTATTGGGAGAATCGTTGATCAATCGATGATCTCGATCTCCAAGACGAAGAATCGGCTCGTCGCACCCGCTCCGGCAAAGCGCAACTCGACGCGGTCGCCGTCTCGGGAGACGAGGGGGGCACCGGGGCCGCCGGAGGGAGTGAAGTTGGTCGAACCAAGAGCTTCGGCGACGGGGTTCCAATCGATCAGGTCGGAGGATTCCAGCACGCGGTAGCGCAGATCGGGGCGATCGAGGGCTGCAGGTATCCAAAGCGTCACCAAGCGATCGGCACCGTCGCGGGAGACCACAAGAAACTCACGGTCCGGACCCTGGGTGGCCACGCGGGGATCAAGGCCGAGACCGTAGGCAAGCAGGTTGAGGAGACCGTCGCCGGACGCGTCGTCGAGCGGGCCGCGGAGATTGGCGGGAATGTCAGACGCGAAGGCATCCATCCATTCAGCGAAGCCGCCGCTCGCCGGTGCCCCTTCGACGGCAACCGATAGATCGTCGATGTCGAAGAGTAAGCGGAAATTGTTGCCGAGCGCCCAGACTTCAATCCGCTCGAGATAGTAGCCTTCGGCGGGGCTCTCGAAACCAAAGAAGGTGTTTTGTCCGAGTCCGGGACCGTCGTCGCCCTGATAGGTGAAACCGGTGGAGATCAGGTTGATGCGGTCTCCGCCATCCGTGAAAGTGGCCGTGGCGCGAACATTGGGTTTTTCCGGAAAGGGTTTGGTGCCCCGGTGGGCTTGGAAATAGTTCCGATTGATAAAGACAAAACCGGCGAGGTTGATGAGATCATCCGGATCAAAGTTCAGCTCCAGATAGGAGGCTGCGTTCAGCATGTGGGGCGGCGAGGAGGTGATCTGTTCGCTCCCGCTGGGCACATGCTGCGTGATCCGGGCGAGCGGATAGGGGTCGGTAAGGAGAAAACTGCTCGGGTGCGGAAGCAGCCCGGTCGCCGCAAGGTAATTGGGCTGCGGCGACTCACGCCCGGCATAACCATCCCCAAATCCCCCGCTATTGCGGACGATGGGGACCACCCGAAGATCCCGCGCTCCGATGTTGAGAAGGAACTCCCCTATGTAGCCGAGCCCGGACGAAGGGGGGAGGGTGTTGTTGAACTGGAGGTTGCCGTCTTCGTCGCGGATGAGATTATTCGAGCCATCCCGGAGCACCGGATAGTCAAAGGGCAGGAATACCTCGGCACCGGGGCCGGTCGGCGGAGGGATACCCGCCACCAGTTCGGCCGTATCCAGGCTGAAGTCGAAAACACCGCCGCGACCGCTCTGGTAGGCTTGGTTGATGAGCGCATTGAAGAGGCCGCGTGGGATCGAGGGCACGGTGGGCGGTTCCGTGTTGAAGGGATGGGGGCTCAGGCCTTCCCCGAGTTGAAGGTCTTGAATGCCGTCAAATTCAATGTTTTCGCCCAGGGAGGCTACCGGAAAGAGCCGCACAACCCGCGCATTCGCCGGCATCGTGAAGAGCGCGACAATGAGGTTGGCCCGCGCGCTTTCAAGAATGGCCCCTGTTTAGTCGCTCACCACCACATAGTATTCTCCGGAGTCGGCAACGCGTGCGGGGTTGAGGGTGAGGATGGATTGCGTGGCTCCGGGAATGGCCCCATTCGGACCAAACCATTGGTAGGCCACATCAAAGGGACCGTCCACGGTCACCGAAAACGAGAAGCGGTCACCATCCAGGACAGTCCGCCCAACGGGTTGGGTAATGATTTCGGTGGAGGGAGCTTCGGTGAGGAGGGCGTGTTGGGTCGTTGCGCTCCCTCCGGCAAAGGTGACGCGCAAGCCCAAGGTGGAGCCTGCGGGTAGCCGTAAAGGGGTTGCGGCGGCAAAGTTGGGACTTAGGCGGAAGTTCATGTTCTGGGAAGTTCCTCCAAACGAAGCCGGAATATTGATGGTCGTGTTGTAGAGCCACTGGTAACCGGTGATGGGGGCGGCCGGATCGACGAGGAAGATGGCCTTTGTCTCGCGTTCGGCAGGCGTGATCGTCAGGGCGGCGGCAACGGAATTGACCAAGACCGCGCGCGCCGTCCAAATTTCCTCCAGCAGGTCCACAACATCCGGGGGAGCGGCAAGCACGACCGGCGGTCGTGGAGTCGGACCGCTGTAAGCGGGCGGAACGACATCGGCCCAGGAAGTGCCGAGGGCCAGGTTGTCCAGGCGCATAGGCATGTTTTGTGCGCGAAGGCGGAAGCTGGCGTTTTCCCCTTCGGGCCCGTCGGGTGCGCCGATAACCAGCGCACCAGGTTCGGCAAAAACCGTGGAGTGGTCGGGCGTGGCTGCATCGGCAAAGACCGGGTCGAGCCACACATCGATACCTGTGAGGTTTCCGTTGCCATTCACGTTAAAGCGGGCGACCACGAAGAGTGTGTCGTCGAGCGCCACCCGGCTGTCGGGGTAGAAGGCCGCGCCTTCGTCGTCGGCAGTTTCCACTCCCGCATTGGTTCCGCCGTGGGGAATTTTCAGAGCGGCAAAAGCCGGAGGAAATCCGCCCGCAGCCGCCCCCGAAGCAAACCCGAAGAAAAACTCGTTGGGGTCCGTCCCAAAAGCTCCCGGCGAACGCGATTCCAGACGCACAAGGAAGCGCACGTAGGTTGTGCCGCTGAGGGTGACCGGGTGACTGAGCCAATTGTTCATCTTGGGGTTACCGCTCAACCCGGCTTGCGTGAAAAAGTGGCGCGGGCCCGCAGGGAGGATGGCCCCGTCGTCGGCTACGTGAAAGAGGCCGCCCGGTTCGCCCCGCACGGCGCTTGAACGCAGCCCGGTGCCCGCGTTATAAGTCCAGCCGTGCTGGCCATTGATGGCACCGGTTTGGCTCAGATTCAATACGACCGGAGCGGCCGAAAGCGTGATCTGAGCGGCTCCGATTACAAAGGAAAGTGCGGCAGCGGCCAAGCAGCCACGCAAGGGAAGAGCGGGGGTTTTCATCGTCGCGGAGGGGGGGGGTGAACGGTTACTTCGGAGAGAGTAAAACTGCGCTTGCTGTTATATCCGAAATCCTCGGAATTTGATACACCGCTTTACGCCAACGCTGGGATAAATTGCGGCGAGGTTTTCCGGGGAGGATGCGAGAGCGGTGATTTCGCTATTTCGCGTTCTGCCGAAGAGGCGCGCGACGTGGCGCGGACTGTCAATCAAAGGATGGATCCGGCCCGGATGGTTTCGCTTGCCGGGAAACGTGCTCTCCAACGGGCGACCTCCGACTTGAAGTGGTCGACTTGCGCGTCCGCACGACCGGTGAGATCGCGGGCATCCTTGAGGACGTTGTCGATGGCTTCCACGGAAAGGCCGATGCGCCCGTCATTGGCAAGGCGGGCGGGCAGGGAGTTATGTGCGGCACCTTGTTGGATCTCGCGGGCGGCGGCGAGGGCATGTTCCTTGATCGCGGCGTGGGCGGTTTCGCGCCCCGCTCCTCCCTTCACGGCTTCCATGAGCAGAGTGGTGGTGGCGAGGAAGGGGAGGGTGTCGAGCAGTTCAGCCTCGATCCGCTTGGGGAAGACTTCCATTTGAGCGAGCACCACGAGAGTGGTTTCGAGCAGCCCGTCGATGGCAAAGAAAGCATCCGGGAGCATGACGCGGCGAACCACGGAGCAACTCACATCACCTTCATTCCACTGTTGACCGGCGAGGCCGGCGGCCATGGCCAGGTAACCTTTGAGAAGGGTTTCGAAACCATCGATGCGCTCACAACTGCGGGCGTTGACCTTGTGCGGCATTGCGCTGGAGCCGGTTTGCCCAGGAGCAAAGCCTTCACTGGCAAAACCGTGGCCAGCCATCAGGCGAAGAGTTTTGGCGAAATTAGCGGGGGCGCTCCCCAGAGTGGTCAGCGCGCTCACGACAGAGAGGTCGAGGCTGCGCGGATAGACCTGACCCACGTTTGTGAAATGAGTGGGCAGACCGAGGTGAGAGAACACGGCGCTTTCAAGGGCGTCGACATCAGCCGTTCGTCCACCGAAGAGAGTCAGCATATCCAACTGCGTGCCCACGGCCCCCTTGAGCCCGCGGGCGGGGTAATTTTCGGCCAAATTCTGCGCCTGCGAAAGAGCGACCAGCCATTCACCGCCGAACATAGCCAAGCGCTTGCCGAGCGTGGTGGGCTGTGCCGCCACATTGTGGGTGCGGGCCGTTAGAATGATGTGGCGCGTTTCCTCCGCCCGCTCCGCCAGCGCCTTGAGGCAGGCCACACACTTTACGATGACCTGCTGCAGTGAACGGTGGACCTGTAGCTGCTCGACGTTTTCCGTGAGGTCGCGGGAGGTCATGCCTTTGTGCAAGTGTTGATGGCCGGCCAAGTCGCAAAAGGCTTCCAAACGTGCCTTCACATCGTGGCGCGTGACCCGCTCACGTTGGTCGATATCGGCCAAATCGATTTGATCGATGACGCCTTCATAAGCGGCGAGGACGCCGTCCGGGACCTTCAGACCGAGGTCGCGTTGAGCCCGCAACACCGCCAGCCAAAGCTCGCGTTCCAGCCGAATCTTGCCTGTCGGGGACCATACCTGCCGCATGGCGGGTGACGCATAACGCTGCGCCAATACATTTGGAATTTCGTCACTCATGGAAAATCGGATAAGGTCCCGCCAGGCGCCCGATGCCTGGGCCAGGACGATGAAAGCGGCCAAGTTGATAGCCTCTCCGCCCGGAAGTGAAGCAAAAGCGTTGCCGGGCTGAGTTGTCCGGCGCGATCGGGTCCTTTGTCCCCGGTGAGTGACGCCGGACGCCTGTAGGCGTAGCCGTTTTGCCACCGGCGTTCCCATTTGTGCTGAAGCGTCTCTGAGGGAGGCTTTTAAGACTGGTTTTCGACTGCGCTATACTGGGGGGCACCCTCCAAAACCGGTTTGGCCTTCCAAAAACCGCTGAAACCATAGTCGCCCGCAGCCTCCACCACCATCGCCCGCACCGGGTTCAAATCGATATCCACCACCACCATCGGGTGCGCCTCCTCATCCATCAGCCGTCTTTTCTACACCCCTCGCAAAATTATGTAGGGGAGAGCCGAGCATGGAGGTGGTAATCGACGACAAAAGATTCTACCCATCCTGGAATTCCAAACCCGTTAAAGAAAAATACAATTTTTTGTTCAGAACACTTAACCATCCCTTTTTTCCGCCAGAGCGCCGGAGGAGGCGGATGGAATTCCGTTTGACGCCGGTCGACCTCTTGCCGAAATGAACCTCTATGGATCAATTTGAAAAGAAGCTTTCAGCGATGGGTTACACACTGCCTCCTCCACCCGCGCCGGGGGGGAATTATCTTCCGTTTCGCCGGAGCGGCAAGACGATCTACCTGGCGGGGGTAATTGCCGTGCAGAACGGGCAGATGACCCACACTGGCCAGGTTGGAGCCGGGCAAACCGTCGAGACCGGGTATGCCGCCGCCCGTGTGTGTGCCCTGAATGCCCTGGCTGCAATCAAGCTGGCCCTGGGCTCACTCGATGAAATGGCCCAGATTCTTTTCTTGGGCGGTTATGTGAATGCGGTATCCGGTTTTGCCGAGAGTCCTCAAGTGATTAACGGAGCGAGCGATTTTCTCGTCGAACTTTTCGGCGAACGGGGTCAGCACGCCCGCGCAGCCGTGGCGGTTGCGGGCTTGCCCAAAGACTCCACCGTTGAACTCCAGCTGATTGTCGAGGCTCTTCCTTTTGAGAAGGGGACAAGTGTTTCAAAGCCTGTGCGGATGCCTTGACAGGGCAGGGGGGGCACCTACGATGCTCCGTTTTTCTTCTTTCAGCCCATTTATGATTACCTGGCTCCAGACTTTCTTTCTCAAGCACAACAAGTGGCTCTTCGGGGCTCTGCTCATCGTGATTATCGTCACATTTGTGCTCACTATTGGACCCCAAAGTATATTCGACGGGGGGCGCCAAATCCGTGCCGAGCAACAAATGTTCTACGGATACAATCTATATTCTGAGCGGGACCAGCGGCGCATGGGTTTGCACGCTGAAGTGAGCGCTCAGCTTCGTCCCGATCTTGGGTTTCGCGGGGAGGCCATCACGCAATACGCCTTCATGCGGGTACGGGCTCTTGCCCTGGCCAATGAGTTGGGGATACCGCGCCCGACAGCGCGCGAGTTGGAGCGTTTCATCCAGCAACTGCCCGCCTTTCAGGATGAGGAGGGGAACTTCGATCCGGCCGCCTATACCATGTTCCTCGATCTCTACCGGACGCGATTGGGTCTTACCGATGCGACGCTCAGCGCCGTTCTCCGGGAGGACTTCCGGATTCAGCAAGTCGTGGATTCCTTGGCTGGCCCCGGCTTCTTGGTGCCTTTCGAGGCCCGCGAAAATATCCGCGAGGAGAAGACTACTTTCACCACCCGCCTTCTCCGCCTCTCCTATGCGGATTTCTCTCCCGAAGTGGCAGTGGAAGATGATGCGGTGCGCAGCTTCTTTGATGGCAACCCGGCGCGCTATGCCGTGCCCGAGCGCCTGGTCTTGTCCGCCGTGCATTTTCGTTCGGATGCCTTTGTTGACCGCGTAACGGAAACGCCGACGGAAGAGGACTTGGAGCGCACATTTCAGCGCAACCGTTTTCGCTACGATCCCAATATGTTCCGGCAGCCGGAAGAGGGTGAAGAGCCCCGCCCGGAGGTCACTTTGGATGATGTGCGCGAAGATGTGATCCGGGATTGGAAACGTTCGCGCGCGCAACGGTTCGCCGAAGAAGCTTCGGAGGAGTTCATCATTTATTTGCACACCAATCGTATTGAGCGGGGGAGTGGGGCGATCCAGGCTGCCATCGAGCGGAGTCGGGGCGAGATTCGTCAATTAAACCCCTTCGCGCGCGGTGGCGAGCTGCCTGACCGCGCGCTGCCGGCGGCTTTCTTCAACTCGATGTGGATCTACACCACGGGCGACCGCTTTTTCTCCGATCCCACCCAATCCCGCGATGGGGCGGTTGTCTTGCTCCTGGATGAAGTGCTGCCGCCTCGCCAGCCTGATTTTGATGAGGTTCGTGGGCAAGTGGCGGAAGATTTTCGTCGTCAGGAACGCCGCACTCTTTTCTCTGAGTTTGCCAATGAAAGTCGGCGCGCTCTTCAAGATCGTGTGCGCGCGGGTGCGGACTTGGCTGAGGCTGCCAACGAGCTTGGTTTCACGGTGGAGGAAGCGGAGACTTTTGAGGGTGCGGATGTGCCATGGACGCTGCAGAGCGATGGGCTCTGGGACCGCGCCCGGTTCCTCGAACCCGGCCAAATTTCCAACCTCACAATTCGGCGCGAGGATGCCCTTTTTGTCCTCATGGTGGAGCGAACCACACCCGAAATTGATTGGGAAAGCGAAGAAATCCTCGCCCAGATATCCCAGAACCGCGATGTTTCCCGTCGTTTTTCGGGCTGGCTTATCCTTCGCGAAATGACTGACCGCAGCCTCCAGGCCATCGACGCCATGGGGGTCTGAATCAGTGCTGCCCCGGGATCTCTTTTGCTGGAAGCGTGAGTCCCACCGGAGCCCCCCGGCGTTCTCTCGTCGTGACGGGGTGGCCCGCGCCGACTTCATTTGATTCGCGCTAAAGGGAGTCCCGCGCTTCCGAGGTCAGGCGCTCTGTCTCGTGCTGAAGATCTTGGATTCTATCCGAAACCCGGTCGCACCAATTCCTTGGATGAAGGGCTGTTTCTTCAATGGATTCCAGCGCCCGCAGCGCATCTTCAAAGCAGACCGCAGCCTGCTGGAGAAATATGAGAACGAGAGGTGCCTGGATGAGATCGGGTGGCCACTCGCCTTTGGCGTGGGCACCGAGGGCTCCCTTGAGTTTGCGGGAAGCCGAGTAGATGCTCTCGACAATCTCACAAAAGGGGTGTTCGGGGGTGGCGTTTGCCGGGGGTGGGCAATGTTTGGCCAATTCGCGTGCCAGCTTGATACAGGCGGCTACCAGCGGATGTGAGCGGGCGATCCACTTCCACTTCCGCTTCCGCTCCCCCGCCGTCTGCATCTTTTCGATGAAGGCAGCCAGCTTCTCCGCATCGGTCTCCGAGAGGGGATCGGGCGGGGGCAAATCCAATTCCATCCCCGGCTCTTCGGCAAAGTCATCAGTCTCCCCAGCGGCTTCGCCCGTTTCATCCGGGCTCTCGGCAAAGAAGTCTTCCGGCGCAGAGAGGCCCCCGGCACCCTCCGCCATGTGCGGGGGAGATATAGGGGGTAATCGCCAAAGCGGTCCTTCCACCACCTCGATCAAAAATTGGGTGGATTCGATGACGACCCGGCCGTTGGATGAGGTGAGCCATTCGAGGTAAAGGCAATTGGTCCAGCGGCAGGCGCTCTCCTTTTCGGCAGCCGAAAGGGTTTCGTAGACCTCCGGCGAAACGGTCATTTCGCGCCGCTTTCTCGACGCCGTGAACTCCCCGACATATCCCCGTTGATCTAACAGGAGCCCATCGACTTGGCGGTGCTCCGGCCCCGGGTTTTCAAAGCGAATGAGAGTGCCGGTAATATCGGGTGCGGCATTGCCCGATAGATCGAGGTGCAACACAGATCCGTCGGTCATTCGGAGCCAACCGGTTATGCGGCCCGGTTCGCGATTATCGATTTCGCCTTCGATCACCTGATCCTGGATACGCCAAGCCATCTCAAGGCCAAGCACAACCGATGCTTCCCACACTGGCAAGCCGCTCATTTTAGGACGGAGGGATTCCCGGCGCGATCATTCCTCCGGAGCTCCAGGGGGCAGCGATGGCTTTTCCCCCTCGCTTAATGACGGTTATTCTATTATAAGCTATGGTTTTAGCTCTCGTTCCTTGGCGATTAGAGATTGTTCAGCTTGCCTTGTTTGTTAAGAAAATTTCATGCGCTTTATAATGTTGGCTTTTTATTCTCTGCGGCTCCTCGGGTTAACGTTTCTTTGTGGTGTGACGGCTCTTTGCGGTTCTACGATCTTCGTGAGCAACACAAACGACAGTGGTCCCGGTTCGCTGCGGCAGGCACTCGCTGATGCCAACGCGAACGCCTCGATTACGACGGTGTCCCTGGCACAGCTCCAATCCACCGCCGCTCCCCAGGCCGCGCGCATCTTGCTCCAGAGCCCCCTCACCGTCGGACCCAATCCGGTCGAGATCATCGCCGACACCGCCTTGCCCCGCCCGATCCTGGAGCCACGGGACCAGGATCACCGCCTTGTTTTGTTGCATTCCCGGAGTTCGGGTGCGATTCGGATCCTTCACGTCCATTTTTTGAATGGGCGTCAAGCGGACCCCGGCATGGCCGGGGCGAACAGCTTTGGCGGTGCGATTTTTTACAGTCAAAGCGCGATCGGCGAGGTGGTGCGCCTGACCGTGGAGGGGTGCTTTTTTGAAGGCAACGTGGCCGGAATTGCCGATCATTCCTCCAACGTCATCGCGCGCGGCGGGGCGATCTACTTCGAAAGCCGGATCGATACCGACACGGCCTCTATGCTCCGTGTATGGAACAGCCTCTTCGTCAGCAATCGGGTCCTCGCGACCAGCTCATCTGGAAACAATCAGGCGATCGGGGCGGCTATTTGCGTCTGGAATGCCAACCTGGACGTGCAGGGGAGCCAGTTCGAACTAAACGACCACAACGGAACTTTTGCCCAGGGAGGCGCGGTCGCGCTAATGGGTGGGGTGGGTGGCGTCAGCCTGGCCATTACCCCGACGCCAACGGATACGGCTGCTATCCGCGACAGCATGTTCACCCTCAACGGAAGCAGCATCTCCCAAGGCGGGGCCACGGCCCTTCTCCTGAGCAATTTTGTGGAGAGCCAAACCCGGGGCGACCTGCGGCTTCAGGTTAACCGCACCCTTATCGACGGCAATGGACATTCCTCCGCAGGTGCGCCGATATACTCGGGGGGGGCCTTCTCGGGTCCCTCGATATTTTTGGGCCTGGCCAATTCGATCCTTACGCTGAATCAGGGTGGGGCGGTCTCGACCCTCTTTAACCGGGACAACTCCGAGAGCACCATCGTCCACTGCACGATTGTGAACAACTTCCATTACCTGACCGATGGAAGTGCCATGAGGGGAATCACCTCCACCTCCAAGATAACGTTGGGGCGCTCGGTCTTGGCTCTGAATCGGGCTGTTGGTGTTCCCCCTTCCCCCACACTCTCTCCCGAGGTGCGTCTTTTCTCACAGGCCCAACTTGTCTCGGAGGGCTACAACTTTATCGGGGCTATCGGCTTTCTCAATCCGGCAATTTTTGATTCCACGGATCAATTTGGCACCGATCTGAACAACCCGCCCGATCCCATGATGGGAGCATACCGGGATTATGGAGACGGGCGGTTCATCCTTCCGCCGCTTCCGGGCGGACCCCTCACGGAGCGAATTCCGGAAAGCTACCCGCTTTTCGGGCTGTTGTCCTTCGACATCCGCAGCGGGCGGCGCACCTGGACGGCTGCCGATATCGGCGCGGTTCAGCTGGCCCGCACGGGCTATGACAACTGGGTGAACAGCACCAGCCTTCCCGAAGGAGAGGCGCGCCTGGCCGAGACCGACTATTCAGGCGATGGGATCACCAATCGAATGGCATATCTCCTCGGTCTGGATCCCAGCGTTTTCCATCCAAACCCGGTCCGGATTGTTTCCACGCACCAGGGAGATTTTGTTGAGTTTGTGCGGTCCGGCACCGCTGGCTTTCAGCCGGGCTTGGCGAATGGGCTGAATCTGTGGGAGCTGGAGATTTCTTCGGATCTCGAAAATTGGGAGGCCCACCCGGCCGCTCCCGTTGTCAGCCAAGTGAATGTCACGGCGTTGAGCCCCATTCGTATCCGCTTTCCCATCGATTTGGCCGAAGAAGAGCCGCAGTTCTTCCGGTTGCGGGTGGAGTGAGCCCCCCGTTATGCAGCGCGGTTTTTTGGGGAGTCATCGACTGATCGCCGGAGCTACGCTTGCCAAAGCTCGGACCGGGGTTGCCCCGATCTGCGAATCCCGCCCATCCCCCCTCTTGTGAGGCTGGCTCGTGATCCGGAATCCCGTGGTCGTGAAACCTCGAATATCTGGTTCGGGGAGCGTGGCTGCGCGATCGGGGAGACAAGCGCGGGTCAAGGGTCCGCAGGCTTCAGGATGCGGTAGTGATTGGCCCACTCGGCAG
>JAFIGE010000161.1 GCA_020831585.1 Opitutales bacterium
GCTTGAAGGCGCGGATGGGCGATATCTCCGTCTTTATGCGGGAGGTGAAGACGCGGTTTACTTTGTGGTATAATCGGAAGCGCGGGATGGTGGGCACTTTCTGGGCGGAGCGTTTCCGCAGTGTAATCGTGGAGGCGGATGCGGAGGCGCAGAGGATGGTGGCGGCGTATATCGACTTAAACCCGGTGCGGGCGGGGCTGGTGGAGGATGCGGGCGGACTATGGTTTCAGTGGGTTTGGGGAGGCGTGCGCGGGTGGCAGGGCCGCGCGCCGGGGGATTGCCCGGATCGAGGGCCAGATGACTTGGGCGATGAAATGGCACGAGCGCTACCGTGCGCGGTTGTGCAGCCGGATGGGGCTGGGAACGCGGCCTCGCGGGGGAGGCGAGCAGAGGCCCTCCAGAGAGGCGGGGGGTGACGATGGGCAATCGACCGCCGTGGCCGAAGGATCGGGACTTCTCTCGAAGATCCGCGCTTTCAGCGAGGGCTGGGTGATCGGTTCGGTTGCGTGGGTGGAGAGCTTTGGTGGGTCCAATGGCTGGCTGGGCTTTCGGAGGGGAAGGAAAGCCAAACCGGTTGGGGAGGATAGCGGGGCGGACCTCGTGAAGGTCGCGACCGCCGTGAGACGACAATGCGGACGGTCCATAGCCACAGGAAAGCGTCGTGTCGATCCCCGCTCCTTTGTGCTCCGTTTGGCCGTTTGGGGGTTCGCGTAGGGGTTCACCGGATCTCGATGGTTGCCTGAATAGTCGCGGGTGCCCCGTGGGTTTGCTCACAGCCTTCCGGCATCGGTCGTCTGGGAGCAAACTTTGTGGGTCCACCTGTAAGCAGATCCATGGCCCTTCGCTTCTACTTGCCAGATTACAGAGTTGCGACTCACTTGGGTGCCATGATCACTGTAGTTGGATGGAGCGAGTTGGCGCGGGAGGATCAGGATCTCCTTGTGGCTGCCCGCGCCGCCTCTCAAAAGGCCTTTGCTCCTTACTCGCATTTTAAAGTGGGGGCGGCGGTTCGGTGTGGCGACGGGCGGATTGTCGACGGGGCCAACTACGAGAGCGCGTCCTACGGCCTGACCGTTTGTGCCGAGCGCGTGGCGATTTTCCGGGCAAACATGGAAGGTGAACACCGGAATATTTCCGCTGTAGCTATTTATGCCTCTGGCAAAACTTTGAAAGCGGACGACATCCCGGTCTCTCCCTGTGGAGCTTGCCGCCAAATTTTGGCGGAGGTGGCCGCGCGCAATGATTGTCCGGATATGCGGGTGATGTCGGCGAATGCGCGCTTTGACCGTTTTCTTATTGCAACGGTTTCCGATCTATTGCCCCAGGCATTCGTCTGATTTCTTCTTTGAGCTGCCCCCCCCTAACAAATTCTTTCCTCATTTGCGCCCCAGTGGGGTTGACTTTGGGGGCGAAATACGAGGAAATCGCATCTAGACCCTGCCTCATTTTTAAGCCAATCCATTCTTTTTCCTCCGAGTATGACGACAGAAAAGCCCTCCATCCCGGCACCCCAGAAACGTGAGTTTGCGTGGTTTGGTCTTGCTGAACGGGTGCCGACTAATCGCGGAACCATCCGCTTGAAAATACTTTGGGGGCGTATTGCCGCCCTCATGCTTGTGCTGTTCGTGATGGCGTGGATGAGTGCGGCCACCGCGCTCTTTTTCTTTTTCAAGAATGTGCGCGACTTTGAAAATGTCGCTTTCGGAGACATGGTGCTTTTTCCGTTCAAGCGCGAAGCTGTGCGGGAGGCTCAGGGAAATTATGAAATTGAACAGGCGCTTCTCCTCGTGGAAGAGGGGAATTTCCGCCGTGCGGTCGGTCTGGCCCGCCAAGGCACAGCGAGGGCTCCCCGCAACGTGGAGGGGCGCATGCTTCTTGCGAGGGTCTACGCCGGTTTTCGGTCAGATCTTTCCATCGAGATTCTAGAGTCCGGACTTCAGCACGCGCGGGACAACCTCGACTATGTGCGTCTGCTGGTGCAACTGCTTCTCCAGGAGAAGCAGGATGCCCGGGTTCTGGAGCTTCAGCGCACCTTTGTCCCGGAAGGGGATGACGCGGCCGACATCACGACGGTCCTGGCCTTGGGCGCAATGCGGGCGGCGGTGGCCCGGGGCCAATTCGACTTGGCGATTGATGTGTTTGAGGAACACAACCTCTGGCGTAATATCGAGGGTGTGACCCTGGCCGCGCGACTTTTGCAGCGCATCGGAGAGGTGGAACGGTCTCAGGAAATGCTTCTTGAGTTTTTGAATGTGTTCCAAAACCAGCCAATCGAGGCCGTTCACTCCACGCTTCTCCGCATTCTCATCGAGGAAGGACGATTCGCCGATGCGGTGGATATCGCTCTGGAGCGCACTTTCCGCAATCCGCTTGAGTGGCAACCGCGGATTGATCTGATCAACATTTACCACCGGTCCGACCGCCAGCAACGCGTGGAACGCGAGGCCTTCGATATCGCCCGTCAATTCCGCACGGATGAGCGCGCCATGGCCGCACTCGCTCAGTTTGCGACAGACTCCGGGAACATTCGTTTGTCCCGCCGTGTCTACGAAACAGCTCTCGAGAACAACCACAGCCTGGCTCTCTTCGGCTTGCTCTTCATTGAGGCGCACCTCACGGCGAGAGAGTTTGAGGCAGCGATCCGTTTTTGTAATGAGCTCGCCCGCGAACAACCCGGCTGGCTTGCGGACTACGAGGGCGTGTTCTCCAGTATGCGGGCAATTGCTCAGTTTGGCGTGGGTAATGAGGAACTCGGGCGTGTGTATCTGCGGGAATTCCTCGATTCACCCCGGACCTCGGTGGCCCTCCTTTCCAGCGTCGCCAAGCGCTTCCAGGAGATCAATCGACCGGGCTTGGCGAGTATGCTCCTGAATGAAGCGTTGCGCCGGGATGACACCAATGAGGCCATTCTGAGCTCTCTTGTTGAGCTGGAGCTGGATCTCGGGGAGTCGCGCGCGCTTGTGAGCTATGCCAACCGCTTGCTCGAACTCCGCCGCCCAAGCTATGCGCTCATCGAGCGGTTGAGGGATTCTCTCAGCAGCGACCGGTTTATTTTTGCTCCGGAACGTGAACAACTCGTCCAGCGTCTCAATGGAGTCCTCGACGAGCGTTTGGTGGACACCTCCCGAATTCGCATTCCCGATGTGCGGGCACCGGCTGAAGAGGCCGCGTCCTGACTCGGACGAAGGGCCCCCGATGAAAGGCGTGTGCCGTGCCCGACGCCGCTAACGCCAGCGTAGCCCGTTTTCTTCCGGCCATGGCCGCTGCCCATCCGGATGTGGCGGCCGTTCGGGTGCCGGTAGGGGAGAAGGGAGAGACGATTCTCTACGACGAACGCAGCTTCGCCCTCCTTGAGAAAGAGACGCGAAGAACGGCGGCGCTTCTGGATGCCTGCGGCATTCGCCAGGGCACGCGGACCCTGGTGATGGTTCGACCCGGCCTCGACCTCATCCGGTTGGTCTTCGCCTTCTTCATGACGGGGGCGGTGCCGGTCGTGATTGATCCGGGAATGGGGCTGCGCTCATTTTTGCAATGCGTTCGCCGCACCCGACCGGAAGCACTTGTCGGCATTCCGCTGGCGCAGATCATCAGTCACGTCTTTCGACCGAGTTTCCGTAGCGTGCGCACCCGGCTCAGCATCACCGGGCGTTTTCCCCGGCGCCTGGAGGGCTTTGGGGAAGGGCAGGGGGCTCGCTTGCTCCGGGCCGGGGAAACGGCTGCCATTCTCTTCACATCCGGGTCGACCGGCGCACCCAAAGGCGTCGTTTATACCCATGGCATGTTTGACGCACAAGTGCGCCTCATCGGAAAACGTTTCGAGATCCAACCCGGCGAGGTCGACTTGCCCATGTTGCCGATCTTCGCTCTGTTCAATCCCGCTTTTGGCATGACCACCGTGGTTCCCAAAATGAACCCCAGCCGCCCGGCCACGGTTGACCCCTTGCACATTGTCCGGGCAATTCAGCAAAATGGCGTAACCAACTCCTTTGGCTCACCGGTTCTTTGGGAGAAGATATCCCGTTACGCGGAGGCAAATTCGATTCAACTGCCCACGGTGCGACGGGTTTTGATGGCAGGAGCAGCGGTTCCGCCCGCCCTCATGGAACGATTCCGCCGGATCATTCCAAATGGAGAGGTTTTCAGTCCTTACGGAGCCACCGAAGCCCTCCCGGTGGCCGCCATTTCCGCTGCGGAGGTATTGGGCGAAACCCGGTCGCAAACGGAAGCGGGCGCGGGTTCCTGCGTAGGCGTGCCGTTGAGAGAAATCGACATCCGCGTGGTTGCGCTGAGGGAGCCACCGGAGAATCGGTTGGAAGATACAGTGGAACTGCCAGCGGGAGAAGTGGGCGAGTTGCTGGTTTGCGGACCGGTCGTCACGGAGACCTACGACAGCTTGCCGGAAGCCTCCCGAGCGGCCAAACTCACTGACCAGACTGGCCGGGTCTGGCACCGAATGGGCGACTTGGTTTATCTCGACGCCAATGGCCGTATTTGGTTCTGCGGGCGCAAAGCCGAGCGGGTCGAGGCCCATGGCACCGTCTTTTATCCTGACCGCTGCGAGGCCATTTTCAATGCCCACCCGCGTGTTTTTCGCACCGCCTTGATTGCATGGGGGGATGCCTCCAAAGAGGGTGAAGAGGCGCTTCAACCGGCTTTGGCCGTGGAACCGGAGAGGGAGGCTTTTCCGAAATCCTCCGCCGCCCGGGCGGAGTTTGCCGCAGAATTGCGCGCTCTGGCCGAGGCGCACCCGCATACACGGGCGATCCAAAAGTATTTTTTCGTTCGGCGCTTTCCCGTGGATGTGCGGCACAATGCGAAAATCCATCGCTTGACCCTCGCTAAACGCCTTGCTCACGTGACTCCATGACATCCGGGAGAAAAGAAGCTGTTTTGGTGACCGGGGGCGGCGGCTTTTTGGGGCGCTACATTGTCGATGATCTCCTTCGACGGGGAGGCGACGTGCGAATTTTTCAGCGCAGTGATCATCCCGACCTCGCGGAGCGCGGAGTCTCGGTTCATCGGGGAGAGCTCAACGACCGTAGTCGCCTGACCGCAGCCATGAAGGGATGCCATGCTGTCATCCACACCGCCGCGAAGGCGGGCGTCTGGGGACCGCGGGCGTCGTTCTTCGAGGCCAATGTGGAGGGCACCCGATCGGTCCTGACCGCCGCACGCGCCAGCGGTGTGCGGCGGATTGTTCACACGAGTACGCCTAGTGTCGTGTTTTCCGGTGAAGCC
This sequence comes from Opitutales bacterium, assembly GCA_020831585.1. Taxonomy (GTDB): domain Bacteria; phylum Verrucomicrobiota; class Verrucomicrobiia; order Opitutales; family Oceanipulchritudinaceae; genus JAFIGE01. The sequence continues at coordinate 5,239 of JAFIGE010000161.1, forward strand.
TTTGAAGGGGCGGATGAATCCCTGCCCTATGGACGCAATTGGCTTTGCCATTACGCCGAGACCAAAGCCTTGGCCGAGAAGGAAATCCTTGCCGCACACTCGGATCAGTTGCGCATTTGCGCCCTCCGCCCGCATTTGATCTGGGGTGTCGGAGACCCCCACATCCTTCCGCGGGTTTTGGCCCGCGCCCGCGCCGGACGACTGGCCCAGGTGGGCGACGGCTCCAACCGCGTCGACATCACCCACGTACGAAATGCGGCTGCCGCCCACATCCTTGCCCTTGATGCGCTGGATGCGGGGCGCGCCGGTGGGAAGGCCTACTTCATCTCCCAAGGGGAGCCGGTTTACTTGTGGCCCTGGATTGGCGATGTGCTTGCCCGGGCGGGTATTCCGCCCCTTCGTCGCCGGGTCGCTGCCCGCACCGCCTACCGCCTCGGCGCGGTGGCCGAGATGATTTGGCGTGTGCTGCGCTTGTCGGGTGAACCGCCCATGACCCGCTTTGTTTCCGTGGAACTGGCTAAGAGTCACTGGTTTTCCATCGAAGCCGCCCGGCGCGATCTGGGATATAGGCCAGAACTCCACCCCACTGAAGAGGGGCTGAAGGAATACATCGCCGCTCTCTAAAGATTCTTCCCCGAGTTCATGCAAATCCTCATAGGTGCAGTCGTCGGTTTCTTGGGCGTCATCCTTTTCACCTTCGGATCCGCCGCGCTCGATTTGGAGAGCCCGACATGGACGGCCTTTGGAGGAAAACTGATCGGAGGGGTGGTCCTCTCGGTGGCTTTGCACGAAGCCGGGCATGTCTTCGCGGGTTGGTGGATGCGGTACAACTTCTTTTCGGTCTCGGTCGGTCCGCTGGTTTTGCGGAATGTTCGCGGTCGCTTGCGCCTGCGGCTGGAGTTGCGTGGACTGAACGTTCTCGGGGGATTGACCATCATGTTCCCGAAATCGGGTGATCCCTCCCGTAAGGCCACGGGCTGGTTTATCGGTGCCGGCCCGCTGGCCTCGCTCAGCGCCTTCCTCCTACTCGCAGGGTGGGCGGCCCTTCTGCAAGATACCTCCGGCATACTCGCCGGATGGACTTATTTCATTTGGCTGACCGCCGTCCTCAGTCTCGCAATCGGGCTCATGTCGCTGATTCCGGAAGACTCCGGTGGACTCCAGAGCGATGGGGCGTATCTGCTCAAGCTTATCAAAGGGGATGCCGCCATCTTTCCGCCCCAAGGGATTCAACAGCTGTTTAGCTTGTCAATCAGTGGGGTGCGGCCCCGGGATTTGCCGGCGGTTCTCCTCACGCAACCGAATGCTTGCCTGGATGCCAACCACCGCATAATCATCGCCATGTTTCTCTATACACACCATCTGGACAAAGGGGAAACGGAGATGGCGATGAGCTTTCTTGATGATGCGGTTGATCAAGTGGCCAAGGCCGCTTCTCCTTTGCTCAAACCTGCCGTGTTCCTGGAAAAAGCCTTTGCCGAAGCTTTTTTCGGAGGTGATCCGGAGATCGCTGCGGTCTTTCTTGAGCAAGGTTCCCAAGGCTACAGCGAAAAGATCACCCTCAAGCGGGCACAAGCCGCCATCTTCCTCGCCCAAGGCAAAATGGAAAAGGCGCGGATGGCGGCAACTGAGGCGCTCGCGGAATTGCCCCGTCACTTCGATGCAGGGGGCGTTCAGCTCGATGAAGACCTCCTTCACAAGTTACTTCGTCGAGTAGATGAATAAGTGAAAAACGAGGGCAAATGATAAACGCGGTTAAAAACCTTAACATCCCAAACGGGTTCAGGCAGGGGCACCGGGGTGCATCATCTATGTCGAGGGGGTGGGGCGGGGTGGGATATCTAGTTTCACGTCATTTCCATTGGGAAAATCATTTACAAACCAGGTGAAATATATTGACAACAAGTGTGAGGGGGGCTTAACGCGATTGGAGGCGGATGCGATCGAGGCCGGCGCGGCGGCAGGTGTCCATGACGAAGGTGACGGATCGGAGGAGACTCTCTTCGTCGGCAAGGATGAGGACGGGCTGGGTGCGGTTGCGGGCAGCAACTTCCTGAATACGGGCTTCGAGTTCGGCCTCGGTTACGCGTTGGCCGTTGAAGAAGAGATCGCCGGCGGGTGTGATGCCGATTTCGATTTGTTCGGTGGCCTGTTCGCGTCCGGCGGTTTGGATATCGGGCAACGTCAGCTGAAGGAGCGTGAGGTTGCGGAACTGCATGGAAACGAGGAAGAAGAAGATGAGCACCACGAGCACATCAATGAGGGGAATGATGTTGATCTCGGGCTTCCGCCTTCGCTTGGGGGCGAGATCGTATTTGAGCGACATGGCGGATCAGCGGGAGCGGCGGTCGGTCTTTCCCTTGAGGGCGATGAGGCGCTCCACCCCGACGCCGAGTTGCGCCGCATAGATGTCAATCCGGCGCGTGAGGTAGCCGAGAGCGACGAGGGTGGGGATAGCGATGGCGAGGCCGATCATGGTGGTCGAGAGGGCGAGAGCGACGCCTTCAATAAAGGCGGCGGTATCGGGCAGACCGGAATCCGGGGAGATCTGGCTGAAGACTTTGACCAAACCCGTGACGGTGCCCAGAAGACCGATGAGGGGTGCGGCGCTAACGACGATTTCAAGGACAAAGAATCCGCGTTCCATGCGGCTGATTTGCAGTCGAGCAAAGGCTTTCAGTTGCTCGGCGTCGACATCGTGGCTGTAGAAAAAGGCCACGATGCGGCCGGCTACGGTGGATTGGTCGCCCTCATTCGGAACCTCTCCCTGCACAAAGCGGTCGAGGTAGACTTGGGGAATGACGTTATTGCTCCGCAGAGCGAAGAGGCGCTCCGCGATGACAAAGACGGCGACAGCCGAACATAAAGCGAGGGGCCAGGCGAAGATGCCGGCTTGCTGCAAAAGGGTCCACATACGGTGCGGGGCGTTCGCCGGGGAGCGGCTCGGCCGGGATCAGGATTCCCGCATGTAGGCGAGGCGGGCGGTGGTGGCTTCTACTTCGGGAAGGCCGTCGAGAAGATCCTGGATGGGATCCCAGTGGCCCGAGAGGAGGACATGCTTTGCGCCGGGGCGGATTTCTCCGGGGATGGCATCGTCGCCAAAGCGGATGAGGTCAGCTTCCACGTCGATAGTGACTTCAAGGTCGGGGCGGTTTTCGAGCGCGTTGGCGAGGCGGCGAATATCGGGACCGGCGGCCGTGATGCAAGGCATCCCGAGCTGGGTGCTGTTGCCGAAGAAGATCTCTGCGAAGCTCTCTGCGATGACAGCGCGGAACCCGGCCCGGTAGATCGCCTGCGGAGCGTGTTCGCGCGAACTGCCGCAGCCGAAATTGTTGCCGCTCACGAGGATGCTAGCCCCGGCGAAGCGCTCGTCGTTGAGCGGATGCGGGCAGGGGTCGCCGTCGGGTGTGTGCCGGGCGTCATAGAAAAGGTATTCGCCGAGGCCATCGAAGGTAACGCACTTCATGAAGCGCGCGGGGATGATCCGGTCGGTGTCGATATCGTCGCCCGGCACAAATACAGCGCGGCCGGTGACATGGGTGATGGGTTCCAAAGCCATAGGAAAAAAGTGGTTCGGGGAATGAAAAGAGGGAATGGATGAAAACGCAAACGACGGTGCGCTTCCTTGGAGAGGTTGATGGGAGCTGGCGTTCGAAAACGGTAACGGTTAGGCGGAAGCGGTCGGGACGAGCAGATCAAAGACCTCCCGGGCGTCGGCCACCTGCCCGGTGATGGCGGCGGCGGCGACCATGATGGGGCTCATCAGGAGTGTGCGCCCGGTGGGGCTGCCTTGGCGGCCCTTGAAGTTGCGGTTGCTGGAGCTGGCACAGAGCTGATCGCCGACAAGTTTGTCGGGATTCATGGCGAGGCACATGGAGCATCCGGCACCGCGCCACTCGAACCCGGCGTCCTTGAAGACTTGGTCGATTCCCAGTTCCTCGGCGATCCGGGAGACGGCCTGCGAGCCGGGCACACAGATGGCTTTGATGCCGGATTTCACTTTCCGGCCTTCAAGATAACGCGCGACTTCCTTCAGGTCGGAGAGGCGACCGTTTGTGCACGATCCGATAAAGGCCACATCGATAGGGATGCCCTTGATGGGCTCACCGCCGGCGAACTTCATGTGCGTGAGGGCCTCTTCGATAGAGGCGCGGTCGCTCTCCGTTTTGCCCTCCTGCACGGTGGGAATAGTCTCGTCGATAAAGACGGCCTGGCTCGGATTGATACCCCAGGTGACCGTTGGGCCGATGTCTTCGGCACGGATATGCACGACATCGTCGTAGGTGCAATCGGGATCGCTGGCAAAGGAGCGCCAGCTTTCCACAGCGGCCTCCCAGGCGGCTCCTTTGGGCGCATACGGACGGCCCTGAAGGTAGGTAAAGGTGGTTTCGTCGGGATTCACATAACCGACCCGCGCGCCGCCCTCGATGGACATGTTACACACGGTCATGCGCTCTTCCATGCTGAAGCGGTCGAACACCTCCCCGGCATATTCGTAGGCGAATCCCGTGCCGCCCTTGGTGCCGAGCAGGCGGATGATGTGCAGAATCACGTCCTTGGCGTAGACGCCCGGAGCAAGTTGGCCATCCACTTGGATGCGGCGCACCTTCAGTTTGTTGAGGGCCATCGTCTGCGTGGCCAAAACGTCGCGCACCTGGCTGGTGCCGATACCAAAGGCGATGGCTCCGAAGGCTCCGTGGGTGGAGGTGTGGGAATCGCCGCAGGCAATCGTTGTGCCGGGCTGGGTGATGCCTTGTTCGGGGCCGACGATGTGGACAATACCCTGCTTGCCGGTATTCGTATCGAAAAACGTGATGCCGTGGTCCGCACAGTTTTTGCGCAGCTCTTCGATCATGGCCTGGGCGAGGGGGTCGCTGTAAGGCTCGGCAAGCTCGTTTGTGGGCACAATGTGGTCCACCGTGGCGAAGGTTCGGTGGGGGTAGAGAACCGAGAGGTCCTGATCGCGGAGCATGCCAAAGGCTTGCGGACTGGTCACCTCGTGGATGAGGTGAGTGCCGATGAGGAGTTGCGTTTGTCCGTTCGGCATCTCGCGCACGGCGTGAGCTTCCCAGACCTTTTCAAACAGTGATTTTCCCATATTCGAATTATTGAATCAAGTGTCTCAATTGAGTGAGGCGAAGTTTGTTGGGCAAGGGAAAAATGGAGGTAGGTCGTGGATTTGGAAAAATTGGCTTTTGTGCTTGTGTGAAAGCGAAGGAACTTTTTTAGTCCGTTTACATTTAATTTTGCCCACCACTGCACGAAGGCAAAACTTGCGACGTTTAGGGATTGCGTCGCTTGCTGCAGGTCTGAAAGTCCAATATACGAAAGCTACTCTTGTCAGGGGATTGATGTAGATAGCCGCGTGGCGTTCAGCCGAGCTTGCACGAGGCGGTGGTGGGCTCTTTTATTCCCCACTCTGCTGTGAGCGCAATCACCTGGGTGCACCGGCCCCCTGAATCTTAGGAGAAGTGTTTAAATGTTCTGAACATTTACGCTTTGACAGACGCTGGGTATGCGGGAGGTGAAGACGCGTTTTACTTTGTGGTACAACAAGGAGCGCGGGACGGTGGGCACTTTTGGGCAGAGCGTTTCCGCAGTGTAATTGTGGAGGCGGATGGGTCCCGGAATGCGGCCTCTTCGGAGAGACCAGAGGCCCGCAGAAGCCGGTGCGACGAAGGAGAAAGCGATGGCTGGAGCGGGTCTGGCGGAGAAATCCGGGCTTCTCTCGAAGATCCGCGCCTTCAGTGAGATTTGGGTGGTGGGGTCGGTAGCCTGGGTGGAAAGCGTCTGTGCGGCCAATGGCTGGCTGGGCTATAAGAAGGGAAGGAAGCCGAAACCGCTGGTGGAAGACGGCGGTTCCGACTTCGCGACGGTCTGGTTGGCAGGGCTGGTGCATTGGTCGATCACCATGTAGCCGGCAACC
>JAFIGE010000009.1 GCA_020831585.1 Opitutales bacterium
TGCTGCGCTGCCGCTTGCGCTACATGACGCAGGGTGGGGTCATCGGAACGAAGGCCTTTGTGGGGAAGTGGATGCGGCGAGTGAAGGGCACAGGGGGTGCTTCAGTGTCCGTCCCATCGGATCCGTTGCTCTCCGACGGGGATCTATTGGCAATGCGCCGGTGACGTCCGGCGGGGATCTTTAGCGGAAGTGGAGGTAGCCGGTTTCGGTGGGTGATAAGAGGGCCCGACGGGTTACTTTGTCGAGGATGGCGGGCTCATTGGAGCCCGTGATGATTTCTCCGATGGCAGTCAGGCGCGTGGAAAAGCATTTGCGCCATTGGCTTTCCAATCCGGCTTTTGCGTTTTCGTCCCCGCGAAAGAGAAAGAGCAGTTCGTAGTCTTCGCCGTCGCGAAAGACGTGATGGAGGAGACGGTTGGGATCGTCTTGTGCGATAGCTTTGACGGCTTCGGAGGCTGGAAGGCAAGCGGTGTCCAGTTGGGCGGCGAGGCCCTCTGCGAGAAGGGCCGGGAGGTCTTTGGCGAGGCCATCGGTGATGTCGATACAGGCGATGACGCCGGTTTGGCGGGCGAGCCACCGGCCTTCTTCGAGGCGGGGTTGAAAGGTCAGGTGGTGGCCGGAGAGGCTGCCGCCGAGTTCGCCGGTTACGCAGATATGGTCGCCGGGTTGGGCTCCTTTGCGCGGGAGGGGGCGGTCGGCCTGGCCGAGGAGGGTGAGATTGAATGCGGGATCCCCGGCGGTTTGGGTCAGGTCGCCGCCGACAAGCCGAACGCTGTGTTCGCTGGCACAGCACCCGAGTCCGCGGACAAAGCCTTCGAGCCAGCGGAGGCAGGTTGTCGGCGGGAGGAAGGCACTCATCACGGCCACGGTGGGGCGTCCACCCATAGCGGCGATGTCGCTGAGGTTGCGCTTGAGGAGTTTGGCCCCGGCTGCCTCGGGCGGAGCGGTGTCGTCGAAGTGGCAACGGTAGAGCAGGCTGTCTGTGGTGAGGAGGTTGCCGGGGTGCGCGGTGAGGATGGCGCAATCATCGCCCATGCCCTCGGGATAGGGCGGCATGGCGGGACCGAGCCATTCCCGGATGCGTTCGAGCAGGCCGGCTTCGCCGAGCGCGGCGATGGAGGCGGAGGGGTTATCGGTGAAAGGGTTCAACCGGCGTGGAGGTGAAGGATGATGAGCGTGTTGAGGTTGAAAAGCGCGTGCATGATTATGGGTACACGGATGTTGCCGGTCCACTCGTAGGCAACGCAGAGGAGGGCTCCGAAGATGGCGAGGGGAAGGAAGCTCTGGAGATTGAAGTGGATAAACCCGAAAATGAAGCCGTTGATGAGGGCGGCTGCGGTGAGCGACGCGTGGCCGCGCAGAAAGCGGTAGATGCCGGCGCGAAAGACAATCTCCTCCGCTACGGGGGCGACAATCACGGCAAGAAATCCGAGCCCGATTATTTGCCAAAGGGCTTCGGCATCACGGAACATCTCGACGGGGGTTTGCGGAACGAGGTCGATATCGAGCCCGAGTGTCCGCCCGAGGGTGAGCCCGCCGACCCACAAAAGGCTTGCGGAATAGACCACGGGAATCGCTGCCAGAAGACTGAAGAGTCCGACAACAAAGGCTTTTCGCCAAGTGATGAAGGCGAGGTTGAGGGAGCGTTCCTCGGGGGTGCGAAACCATGCCCGAAAAACAAAGAACACCAACGCCAGCCCAAGCTGCATGAGAAACCCGACAAGGAGGGTCAACCCGGTCGAGGGGTCGAGCACGTCCCCGTTTTCATCGCGCGGACGAAGAGACTGGGCGATCAACCCCACGAGCAGCATCCAGGCGATGAGGCAAAGGGTGAAGGCGAGGAAGTCCGATGTGTTGATTCGCCAGGGCGAGACTCCGGGCAAGGGCGTGCGTGCGCGCCCGAAGAGCCAGGTAAGCAGGCTGACGAACGCGGTGAGGCCGAGAAAGAGAAGGCCCGCGATATAGAAAATCGCCGGACCGTGATCGCCAAAGGCATCCAGAGGCAGGGGCGATTCCATCAGCGGCCAAGAATCTGTTTCCCATCCCAAACGGTCACACCGCCGATGAGGGTGCGGAGGACGCGCCCGCGCAGAGTGTGCCCGTCCCAGGGGCAGTTGCGCGAGCGGCTCTGGCCTTGGGCGGCCTCGATCGTATGGGCTTCGTGCGGATCGAAGATAACGACATCCGCGGGTGCACCGGAGGCGAGGGTGCCGGCATTGAGACCGAGGAGCTGGGCGGGCTTGAGGCTCATGCGCTCAATGAGAAAGGGGAGATCGCACTTGCCTGAGTGAAAGAGCACTTCGAGGTAGGCGGGCAGGGCCGTTTCCAGTCCGATGATGCCGAAGGGCGCGTAGTCAAATTCGCAATCCTTCTCGTCCGCCGTGTGCGGGGCATGGTCGGTGGCGAGCACATCGAGGGTGCCGTCGAGAATCCCTTCGATGAGGGCCTGCCGGTCGGCTTCGGTCCGCAGGGGCGGGTTCATTTTGAAGTGCGTGTTGTATTCCGCGCAGTCCGCATCGGTGAAAAAAAGGTGGTGCGGGGAGGCTTCACCGGAGACGCGGATGCCCCGTTTTTTTGCGCGCCGGATGATGTCGACCCCGTAGGCCGTGGTTACGTGTTGCATGTGAATGTGCGCGCCGGTGTGGCGGGAGAGCACCACGTTGCGCGCGATCATCATGTCTTCGGCGGCGGAGGGCCATCCCTTGAGGCCAAGGCGGAGCGACCAATACCCCTCGTTCATGACCGCGCCGGCCGTCATCGAGGCGTCCTCACAATGATCCATGACAACGAGCCCAAACATGTGCGCATACTCCACCGCCCGTCGCATGATTTCGTTGTTCTGCACACATTTTCCGTCATCGGTAACGGCCACGATACCGGCTTCTTTGAGCGATCCGATGGGAGCGAGGCTTTCGCCGGCCATGCCCACGGTGAGGCAACCGGTGGGGTAGACGCGCACGACCGCCTTGCGCGCAACGGCGTCGCGAATGCGTTGGATGGTGCCGGCGTTGTCGGCCACGGGGCTGGTGTTGGGCATGCACACGACGGAGGTGAATCCGCCTGCGGCGGCTGCGCGGGAGCCTGTCCCGATATCTTCCTTGTGCGTTTGACCGGGCTCCCGGAAATGCACGTGGATATCGACAAATCCGGGAGCGACGATTTTGCCGGCGGCGTCGATCATTTCCGCATCAACCGGCGGTTGCGCGGGGGCGTCGATGATTTGCCCGCTTGCCTTATCGATCCAAATGTCCGCCGCGCCGTCGCGCCCGGTAGCGGGATCGATGACGTGTCCGTTTGTTATGCAAAGCAGGCTCATGCGGGCAGGGGAGAGGGTTTGGTTTTGGCGGCGTTCATGCAAAGGTAGAGAATAGCCATGCGCGTGACGATGCCGTTGGTGACCTGTTCGAGGATGACCGATTGGCCCCCGTCGGCGAGGTGGCTGTCGATCTCCACACCCCGGTTGATGGGGCCGGGGTGCATGATGAGGGCTTCGGGTTTCAGCCAACGGGCGCGTTCCGCATTGAGCCCATACATGGCTTTGTATTCGCCCAGTCCGGGAAAGTGGGTGGCGGATTGGCGCTCGTGTTGTATCCGCAAAAGCATGACAACATCGGCATCGGCGAGGGCCGTTTTGAGGTCGTGGGTGATCTCCACGCCAAACTCGCGGAAGTGCCCGGGGACAAGCGTGGCGGGTCCGGCCAGGGTGACATGCGCACCCAGTTTGCGCAGCGCCCAGATGTTGGACCGGGCGACGCGGCTGAAGAGGATATCGCCGAGGATAGTGACCTTGCGCCCCTCCAGCGAACCGAGTTTTTCCCGCATGGTGAAGGTATCGAGGAGAGCCTGGGTGGGGTGCTCGTGGGCCCCATCGCCCGCGTTGATGACCGGAATTTCAAGAATTCGCGCGAGATAGGCGGCCGCGCCCGCCGCGCTGTGGCGGAGGATGATCATGTCGGCGTTGAGGGCCTGGATCACCTGGGCTGTGTCGCGGAGCGATTCTCCCTTCACGAGGCTGCTGGCCTTTTGCTCGACGAGCGTGATGTCGGCACTGAGGCGCTTGGCGGCGATCTCGAAAGCGATGCGCGTGCGCGTGCTGGGCTCGATGAAGAGGTTGATGATGGTCTTGCCCCGCAGGGTGGGGAGCTTCTTCTGGCTGCGCCCAAGGGTCTGTTTAAACTGCGTGGCGAGGGTGTGGATGAGATCGATCTCGGCGCGGGAGAGCGGTTCGATGGCGATCAGATCCTTGCGGGTCCAGGTATCTGGTTCGGAGTGGAGGTCGGGCGGCGGCATACTCAGTGGGCAGTCGGGCAAAGGTGAATGCGGAGAAGATCTTCTTCGGGGCGCGCTCCCGGATGCGCCGAGACAACGACCTTTTGGTCGGGCGGGGTGGGGAGGGAGAGCCCTGTGAAGTCCGGGTGGAAGGGGAGGAGGCGGTTTCCGGTATCGACCAGCACGGCAAAGCGGACAGAAGCCGGCCGCCCCTGGTCGAAGAGTTCATTCAGCGAGGCGCGCAGGGTCCGCCCGGTGGCAAACACATCATCCACAAGAAGCACATCCGCTTCATCGATGGAAAAGGGCAGATCAGTGGGCTGGAAACTCTTTGGAATCGGTTGGAGGCCGATGTCGTCGCGATGAAAGGCGGCGTTGATGATACCCACTGATCCGAGGGCGGGAAGGCGGGCCGCCAACATGCGTGCCACCGGGATGCCCCCGTTGGCCACAGCTACCAGATGGACGGTCTTTTCCTCCAGGTAAGTCGCCACCTGATCGACGAGGGCCTGCAGGGCCGCCGCCGTCTGCTTGCTCGTGAGGGCCTGCTGGGGGGAAATCATGGGAGGCGAGCGTGGTCGCACCCGATTGGCTTGGCAAGTGACAAGGTCAGCGAATCGCCGCTTGCCGCTCTAACCGAAAAAAAGGCGTTGCCACCTCAGGGATGGCAACGCCTCTGAAAGAGGATAATCAAGGAAAACCGCTCAGCGACGGAGACGGCGGCGCAGGGCCAAACCCAATACGGCGATCGCGGCGATTGCGGCGTAGGTCGAGGGTTCCGGAATCGCCGTGGCATCCAGCTGGGCCAAACCGACAGCGGCACCAGTGAGGTCGGCCGCAGCCAGACCGCTGGTGAAGAGGAAATTGCCAAGTTCGGGCGAGACGAGTAGCTCAAATCCGCCGAGCGCCAGTTCCGAGCTGTCGGCAACGGCGGAAGTCGGTGCGGTGAGGTCGAAGAGAATCACTCCGTCAAAATCGCCCACGAGGGTGTTTTGCACGAAGAAGCCGCTGGTGCTGCCTCCGACGCGGTCACTATCGAACCCAATCGTAAAATCCCCGAAAGACACAGCCGAGTCAAAATCCGGGCCGAGATTGAACGTGACCGTGCCGGTGTGGGTGATGACACCCGCGAAAGTGGCCAAGCCGTCGGTGTAGGAGAATGTCGTGGGCGCGGTGATGGGAAAGGCGACAGTGACAAAACCGGCTCCGCCAAACCCGGGAGCGGGAGGCACCGTGCCGTCGGCACCCGCTACCTGAAGGTTTGCCGCTGATTCGAGGAGAGCTCCGTTGAGGGAGACGCTCGTGAAGCCACCCGTGACAAAATTTGATTGGGCGAGCGTCACTGAGGGTAGGGCGAGGATCGATGCGATAAGGAAGGACTTTTTCATGAGGAGATTTTTAATTTAAGTTTTGATGGATGTCGCAACGCAGACGAAACGACTTCTTACCTTCTCCGATCTGACCAGAATCTCGAAGATTCTTCCGCTAAACCGGCCGATATTCATGCGAATGGTTTTTTCCGCCGCTAAACGGTCGAGATCCCATGGTTTTCCCAGCGGTGGCTTATTTCTCAAGCGTTAGACTTTTTCGTCATTTAATTTGTGCATAAAAATGCATTTTCTAATTGACTCGGTTTGTTGATTAGGGTTCATCTGAAAGCCATAGGATTGATCAGACATTGAAGGGATGCATGTTTTCTCCCGAGAGCATGGCCGTTCCGGCGGTCGGGTCGGGGGTCGAATCATTTTTTGGGATAGAGAGAGAGGTATCAGCGCGGGGCGCGGTGAGAAGCCGCGCCCCGCACACTTTTCAAAGCCGGGAATTAGCAGCTGTCTTTTCAGCCTTTTTTTATGAACGCGAATCAGGATACTCCCCAAACCATTCAACCTTTTCCGTTGGCGCGCGTCCTTTCGGGAGCGTGTCTTCTGAATCTCGCCCTGGTGCTTTTGGCGGGCTGCGCGCAAACGCCGGAGGCGGTTTCTCCAGATCGTGAGTCAACCGTTCTTGAAGCCCGCGAACGCGGCGAGCCGCGTAACCTGGATGCGGCCGTATGGAGACGACCGGCGCTTTCCTACTCAGGCTTCCGGGCCGGGCAGAGTCCCGCTAGTCGGCATCCATCGCGCGAGGAAATTTTGGAGGATTTGCACATCGTCAAGGCGGCGGGTTTCGGACTGATCCGGGTTTTCAGCTCCGGCGAGCATGGCCGCGCGGTGGTGGAGTTGATTGATGAACACGGGCTGGACCTCCATGTGCAGGTGGGTGCCTATGTGAGCGGCTCAGATGCGGAGAACGGGGCGGAAAACGACCGGGAGCTCCAAGGGGCAATCGACCTTGCGCGGGAATTCCCGGAGATTGTGCGGGCCGTGAGCGTGGGCAATGAGACGCTTGTCAGTTGGTCCTTTGTGGCGGTGCCGCCAGAGGACATGATCCGCTATATCCGGCGGGTGCGCCATCAGATTACCCAGCCGGTTACCGTAAACGACAATTGGGAGCCCTTTGCGGCGGAGCCGGGCAGCGCGCTTGCCATGGTTTGGCGGGAGATTGATTACGCATCCGTGCATACGTACGCATACTGGGATGCGGCGTTCAATCTGTGGGATTTTCGCCAAACAGACGTGCCGGAAGAACGACGGGCGCGGGCAATGATGGATGCGGCCTTCGCCTATGCGCGGGAAAATTTTGAGGCCGTGCGGCGGGCACTGGATGCGGACGGCAACCCCATCCCCATCGTCATTGGGGAAACGGGTTGGCAGAGCGTACCTTCCGCGTTTCTGCACGAGGCCTTTGTCCAGGACTTTGCCGTGCACCAGGCGCACCCGGTGAATCAGGCGTGGTATTTCGAGGACGTCATGGCGTGGGCCTACGGTGCGGAGCGGGGTTCTCCCGGAGATGGATTCGCGCGACCTGCGGCAATCTTCTATTTTGCTGCGTTCGACGAACCGTGGAAACAGGCCGATGACAACTGGGGCCTCTGGGATGCGGATCGCCGCGAGAAGTTTGTGCTTTCCGGGGAAACTTATGCGCCGGAGGATGCGGTTTTCTATCAGGCGGTGAGGACCTCCCCGAGCGAGTAGAAAGCTCCCTTTTTTCTAACAAAGTGGTGTGATCCCTTTTGACCACTGGGTAAGGGTGTTCCGCCTGTCTCAGCCTCCGAAGGACGGTTCGGCGGCAAGAAACAACTCAAAAACGGGATTGCGCGGATGGAATGAGAGCTTGATGCTCGGGCGCTTTTGAAAGGGTTCATTCATGCTCGACCTTAAATTTTTCCGCGAAAACCTTGATCTAGTCCGCGAAGGCATTGCCAAAAAAAAGTTTGCCTGCGATCTGGATGCCATTCTCGCCCTCGATGCCGAGCGCCGCGAGGTCATCCATGAGGCAGAGTCCCTTCGCGCTGCGCAAAAGGCTGCCAACACCGAGATGGCAGCTATGCCGAAGGGCTCAGATGCCTTTCGCTCCAAGGTTGCGGAAATGAAGGATTTGGCTTCCCGCGTGAAAACTCAGCAGGCCCGCCAGACGGACATTGAACACCGCTGGAAAGCGGCTTTTTTGGCTGTGCCCAACTTGCCCCATTCATCGGTTCCGGTGGGACGGACGGAGGAGGATAATGTTGTTGTCGCCACGTCGGGCGATCCGGCGGCTTTGGGTGAGGCTCAGCTTCCTCATTGGGATCTGCCGTGGTTTGCTGATTTGGTGGATCTGGGGCGCGGAGCTAAAGTGACGGGCGCGGGATGGCCTTTTCTCATCGGTGACATGGCGCGCCTGGCGCGGGCACTCCTGCAGTTTTTCCTCGATGAAAATGCAGCTGCGGAATTCACCGAAATGATGCCTCCAATTTGCGTGAATGCGGATAGCGCCACCGCCACCGGGCAGTTACCTGACAAAGAGGGGCAGATGTATGTTGTCCCGGAGGACGGGCTCTACCTCATCCCCACGGCGGAAGTGCCGGTGACGAATTATTACCGAGATGAAACCTTCGCCCTCAGCGATTTACCCAAAAGGGCCTGCGCCTACACGCCCTGTTTTCGGCGGGAAGCGGGCAGCCACGGGAAAGATGTGCGGGGCCTCAACCGCCTGCACCAGTTCGACAAAGTGGAGATCGTGAAGTGGGTTCATCCGGATGAGAGCTTCGAAGCGTTGGAGGCCCTGCGCACCCACGTCGAGGCGCTCCTTGGCAAACTGGGCCTGCCCTTCCGCACCCTCCTCATGTGCTCCGGCGATATCGGCTTCCCCCACGCCAAGCAATATGATCTCGAAGTCTGGGCGGCTGGCCAAAAGCGCTGGTTGGAGGTGTCGAGTTGCAGCAACTTCACAGACTTTCAGGCCCGCCGGGCGAACATTCGCTTTCGCGACGCCGGCGGGCGCGTGCAGTTTGTGCACACCCTGAATGGTTCGGCTCTCGCCCTTCCGCGGATCATGGCAGCTTTGCTCGAAAACGGCCACACCGCCGACGGTCTCGTGCAGCTCCCCGAGTGCCTCCACCCTTATTTTCGAGGGCCGTCCCTGCCCCGCGTGGAGGGTGGAACCACCACCAGAGAGTAGAGCTTCTTTCATCGTTAGATAAAACCCCATTGCGCTTTTAAATGTTCTGAAATTTTTATCTTGCCAAGATTAGCTGGGCGCTGATCCCGTTTAAGGATGAAAGATTACAGCAGGCGATCAGTCTTGGATGAGGAAATGTGCTTCCATGTGATGTCGAGAGTTGTGCAAAGGCGCTTCCTCATTGATGAGAAGGGGATGGAGGAGATGCGGCGGATTTTGCGCACGCAGGCTGCGTTTGCCGGACTGGATGTGATCACGTTCTGCTTTTTGAAGAATCACTTCCATATCCTGCTGCATATTGATCCGCTAAGGGCGCGCGAAGAGGTGACCGATGGGGAGTTGGTGAGTCGTTTTCGTGCCCTGTACGGGGGCAAACGCTCGCCCTCGTTGGGGGTGGATGCGGAGACACTGGAGACTCTGCTGGCTAAAAACAGCCCCCGCGCCGCAGAGCTGCGCCGGAAACTCCTGGCGCGGATGGGGGACCTATCGGTGTTTATGCGGGAGCTGAAGACACGCTTCACATTTTGGTACAATAAGCATTACAAGACCGTGGGCACGTTCTGGGCGGAACGCTATCGCCGTGTTTTTGTCGAACCGGGCTCGGCTGCGCTCCGGACAGTGGCCGCCTATATCGACCTCAATGCGGTGCGCGCTGGATTGGCAGACTCCCCCGGGGAATACCGTTTCTGCGGATTAGGAGAAGCCTTGGGCGGCGGGGAAAAGTCGGCTTACGACTGGCTGATGCGGCGAAAAAAGGGTCGGGGCCGATGGGAGTTGGTCGACCACGATGTATTTGGCGAATACGTAGCTCACGTGAAACGCCTGACAGCAATACTGAAGGCAGAGAAAGCGGGCCTGAATCGCTTGAAGAAGACGGGAACTGTGGGGGGCAACTCCGGTTTGAAAGAGGCGGGATGGGGCGAGGGCTACGGCGCCAAAGGTGGAGCGGTGGGGAGTGCTTCCTGGGTGGAACGGCTGTGTGAAATAGGCGGGATGCTGGGCTTTCTGCGCAAACGTCGCCCGATTGCTCTCAATGCCTCCGTCGACGAGCCCATCTACGCGGCGCGTCGATGGCACGCGGGTGATTGACCGCCGTGTTTCGGAAAAGAAAGTCCTCAAAGGCCGCGGAGCGGAGGCCCTGTTGCGAGATCAGGGCTGACCACAAGCCCGCAAAGGATGGGAAATTCTGGGAAGTGCTTTTTTTGGGGAAAATGAACAATTCACCCGACGCACTGGTCTGAGTCGTTGCAATTGCAATTGAAGCGGCCTGCCTGCGGCTTTCCGGCTTGCCATGGGGGCTGAAAGTCTCAACCGTCATTTCCTTTCTTCTTTTCACCGGAACGAATCCTTCTATCACCCGATCATTTTACACCTGATTATGAACAAAAAATTGGTATTCATTGGTTTTCTAACGGCCATCCTGATGGCACCTGTTTTCGGACAGGCGCCAAAGATGGCCACTGTGAGCATGCAGCGTCTTTTTGACGGCTATTACAAGAAGCAGGAGGCGTTTGACCGCCTCAACAGCGTCCAGCGTCAGGCCCAGGAAGAAATGGAAGAGCGGGCGGCCCCTCTTCGCCGTCTGGAAGAACGCCTCGAAGACATTCAAGAGCGAGCCCAAAACCAACTCCTGTCTGATGATGCCCGCCGGGATCTGGAAGAAGAGTTCAATGCCTTGGCTACGGACCTCCGCCGCCGCGCCGGTGAATTTCAGCAGTGGCAGCAGCAGAAGGTTGGCGAGCTGCAACAGCGTCAGCAACAGATTCGAATGAATCTTATCGAGGAGATTCGGGACGTTGTGTTGTCTGTGGCCCGCGAGCAGGGTGTGGACATGGTTTTTGACACGTCTGACGTGACAGGTAGCGGAGTGCCCGCCGTTCTCTACGCGGCCTCCAGCCTCGACATGACAGATCGCGTGATGCGCGAACTCAATCGCAACGCTCCCCAGGGTTGATCTTCCGCAGATAAGTCGATTGTTTTCGAAGAACCCTGATCCGTTTTCAACGGGTCGGGGTTTTTCTTTGTTGCCTCATTGAGCAGACTGCCGCCGGATGCCAGAAGCATGAAAATTTGTCTATCCAGTTGCTGGAACTCCCACCGCCACACCGACGGTTACGAGATGCTGGAAGAACTTATGGCTTTCGGTGTGGATGCCGTGGAGTTGTCGCACGGGGTCCGGGTGTCGCTCGTGCCGGGGATTTTTCGTGCGCTCGACGAAGGCAAGGCGCGGGTGGCTTCGGTGCACAACTTTTGTCCATTGCCGACGGGTGTTTTTGCGGCGGCCCCCAATCTCTACGAACCGACTGCGCGCACGCGCGATGAGCAGGAGCTGTGGTTTCGGCACACCATCAAAACGATTGATTTTGCACAGCGCGTGGGGGCCGATCTCATGGTCATCCATTCGGGTTCAGCGCGTTTTCTTTGGGGACATCCCGAGAAACGACGGGCGGCCGCTGAGTCGAAAAAAGAGGGTGGGGGTGAGAAGGAGAAGAAGCTCTATGATCAAGTGTTGGAAAAGGCCCTTCGCCGCATCCGGAAGAAGCAAAAACCCTACTACGGGCGGTTGGTAGAAAACTTTCAGCGCATCCTTCCGTTTGCACAGGAAAAGGGTGTGCGGATCGCCATCGAAAACCGCGAGGCCTTCACCGAGTTGCCGCTCGACGAGGATATGGGCAAACTCCTCAATGCCCTCGGCGAGCCGGGTGTTTACGGCTACTGGCACGACACCGGGCACGCGCAGTTAAAGGAACGGATGGGGCTGCGGATGCACCGGGAGGCCCTCGAGGAGCACCGGTCACGCCAGTTCGGCTTCCACTTACACGATGTTTCGGAGGAAGGTTCGGACCATTGCCCCCTCGGTTCGGGTGTGATTGATTGGGGTATGGTTTCTTCGTATTTCCGTCCTGATGATCTGCTTGTTCTTGAAATGAGCCCTCGCGTGCGGTCTGAGGAAATCCGGCGAAGTCTGGAGTTTTTGCGCGGCTTGCCCGTGTGAATGGGGCGTGGTTTTAAATGCCGCTTGTCAGGAGGGCGGCTACCTCCATGCTGCGAGGCCATGGATTTGGAAGCACTTCGAAAAGAAATTGACCGGATCGATAAAGAGGTCGTCGAGCGCCTCAACGAACGGGTGCGCCTCGCGGGCGAGGTGGGCAAGGTGAAAGCCCAGCAAGGGCAAGCCGTTTATGTGCCCACGCGGGAAGAAGAGGTGTTTACCAAGTTGCAGAGCCACTCCACCGGGCCGCTCTCGGCCAAGGCTCTGCGGGCGGTTTATCGCGAGGTCATCTCCGCCGCTATCTCCCTGCAAAAGCCCATGCGCGTGGCTTACCTCGGACCCGAGGCGACCTATACGCATCAGGCCGCGCTGAAGAATTTTGGCAGCAGCATTGATTACATTGCGCTCGAAACTGTGCCGCATGTTTTTACGGCCGTGAAGCGGGGAGATGCCGACTACGGGGTGGTGCCTATCGAAAACAGCACCCAGGGGACCGTGATCAGCTCGCTCGACATGCTTGTCGAAGCCGGGCTCACCATCGTCGCGCAAATTTATATGGAAATCGCGCACTGCCTCATCTCACAGTCGCCCCTGGCTGAGATCACCTCGGTGCATTCCAAAGATAACGCCCTCGGACAGTGCCGCCAGTGGCTTGCCCGCATGATTCCGGGAGCCGAGCTGGTGGAGGCCACGAGCACAGCGGCGGCGGTCAAATACGCCAAGGATCACCCGGGGGCCGCGGCCATCGCCAGCCGTGTGGCCGCCGACCTCTATGGCCTGCCCGTGCAAGCCGACCGCGTGAACGATGAAGAGGAGAATATCACGCGGTTCCTTGTCATCGGAAAACACGGCACCCCGCGCCTCGGTAACGGCCGGGACAAGAGCAGCTTTGTTTTTACCCTTCCCGATAACAACCCCGGGGCGCTGATCAAAGCCCTTTTCCCGTTCAGTATGCGGGGAATCAACATCTCAAAGATCGAGTCCCGCCCGAGCCGCAAGAAACTCTGGGACTACTTTTTCTACATTGATGTGCAGGGGCACCGCGAAGATGAGGCGGTCGGCGAGGCCATCGCTGAGCTGGAGCGTTTTTGCCCCTTCCTCAAGTGGCTGGGAAGCTATCCCAATACCGGTCTTTGATTTGCCCGATGACTGCGCAACTCGGAAAATACGCGCCGATCCGCATAGGATTTATCGGCGCGGGCGAAAATACGCGCTTGCGGCATCTTCCCGGATTCAAAGCCATTCCTGGTGTCGAGTTGGCTGCCGTGGCCAACCGCTCCCGTGCCTCGGCAACCGCCGTCGCCGAGACCTGGGGAGTGACACAGGTGTGCGACTGCGCGGCGGGTATCATTGAAGATCCGGCCATCGATGCGGTTTGTATCGGAACGTGGCCGGATACCCACGCGGCGCTCACCATCGCGGCCCTCGAAGCGGGCAAACACGTCCTCGTGGAAGCGCGCATGGCGGCCAACCTGGCGGAAGCGCGGCGGATGGTGGCGGCCTCTGGCGCGCGTCCGCAGCAGGTTGCGCAGATCGTCCCTTCACCCTTTTCGCTCGACCTCGATGCCACCGTTGCTGATTTCATTGCCAGTGGCCGCCTCGGTGAGCTTGAGGAAATCCGCATCCACCAGACCTGGGGTCTCTTTCTCGATCCCGCCGCCCCCATTTCCTGGCGGCAAAGGCAGGACCGGAGCGGCGTGAATATCCTCACCTTCGGCATCTTCCATGAAATCGCCGAGAGGTGGTTCCCCGATCTGGTTTTACGCCGGGTGACGGCTTGTGGCTTCAATCGGGTGCCCGAACGCCCGGACCCTGAGCATCCCGGCCGCACGCGGCGGGTGGATATCCCGGACCGCTTGGAAATGCGGGGCGAGACGACGGAAGGGGTCGCGCTCAACTATCGTTTTTCCGCCATAGAGATGGGTCCGCCGGAGAGCCGGGTAGAGTTGGTGGGTTCGCGCGCCCGCCTTGTTGCCGATTTGTCCGATGCCACGCTGACCGTTTTCTCAGGCTCCTTGAGGGGCGAGGGGGTGTCCGTGCCTGCGCAGACTCGGCGCGGTTGGTGTGTGGAAGCCGATTTTGTCGACAGTATCCGCCTCGCCAAACCGGTTCGGTTAACATCCTTCCAGAATGGTCTACGCTATATGGCGGTGACACAAGCGGTTTACGACTCCGTCTATCGGGGTGGTCCGTGGGTGGATGTCGAAACCCTCTAACCTGTCCCGAAGTCCCGGGCAGTGGGGGAGAGGACCTGCGCGCCGATGCGCCTCTGAGCGGCCTGCAAGACTCTATAGCAAAAGTTTCACTGCCGAATCTTGACAAAAGGGCATTAGCACACACGATGGGAGTTATTCAATTTGTTCTTTAATAGGTTTCAGCGTCATAGCCGCTTAAGGCTTTTGATCCCGTTTTGGGGTCGAAAAACAAAACACAGCTATGAACAAGGTAACAGCCAAACAGAAAGCAGCCGAAGATAATCTGCGGAAGCGCCGTCCCGCCAGTGGACTCGCCCGCCGGTTCGGAAGTCTGGGTTCGGAGCGTCAGCCCCGGGTCTCGGTTTTCGGTGTTGTCCGCTTCTAAGGGCTGCTCTAAATAAAATAGAAATCAACAGGGGCGGGGAGTTTCGACTCCCCGCCCTTTTAATTTTCCACGCTTTGAAACCGCCTTCCTGAACTCACGCGCTCAACGAATCGGGGGAAAATGTTAAGTGGAGAAAAATAGAAATTAACATTTGCCAGGAGCGCGGGGAAATGCCGACTTGATCGGCGATGAAACAACCTTTCCGAATCCCCCCGTATCGCATCCCGGCCCAATCGCTGTTCCTTGGGGTCATTGGCTTGAGCACCGGCCTCTTCGTGAACGGAGAGGAAGGTATGGCACCGCCGGTTGAACTCGAAACCTTTTTTGTATTCGGCGAGCGAGTGGCCAATGAGCGTCCAGCGTCGGGCGTCGCCACACCGGTCACGGCGTTGCGTTTCGATCCGCTCGTTGAAGTGCAGGCGCGGGGACCGGCTGAACGCCAGGCCGATATCACGGTCCGGGGCGGGATTTTTGAGAATACCGGTTTCTCGCTCAACGGCTTGCCCCTGCCGGATCCGCAGACGGGGCATTACTTTGGCGAGATTCCGCTCGACCCACGAATGCTCCGGGGCCCGGAGATACTGACGGGTAAGGCAAATGCTTTGGGCGGCTTCAACTCGACGGTTGCCACAATTCATTATGATCTCACACGAGTGGAGACTGGCGGAGAGTTGGAGGCCGGGATCGGTCAGAATGGTCTGAATTTTCAACGGGTCTACGCCGGGGTGCGTCTGGATAAGGTAGTGGAAACCGCGCCGCAGTTCTCCGTTGATGTCGGGTATGCCCGCGCCGAGGGTCGGGGCACGGTGGACCGGGGTGACTTCGACTATGAGCGCTTCTCCGGGCGTTTGCAGATCGATTCGCGACTGGGGCGAACAGATATCTTTGCCGGTTACGCGGATGAGTTTCATGGCTGGCCGGGTCTGTATATCGGGCGCGCCTTCGGAACGCTCTTTCCGGAGACGGATGACTTTCAGGTGACCCTTGCCGGTTTCTGGCACGATGCGGCTTACGGAGATGGATCCTACATCGGCGGGGGGGGGATTTGGCGTCGGCTTGTCGATGAGTATCAGTTCAACCGGGATAACCCAAGTCCGGTGTTCACGCACGAGACAAGAGTGAACGCCGGGTCGGTGCGGGGTCGCCATGTCTTCGCCGGCGGCGGTGTGGATTACCACCTTACCGCTGTAGCCGACCGCCTGGTCTTCAGCCGGGCTCTGACGTTTGGAAACTTTGACTCACGCCGCTACGCCCGTTTAGCCGTTATTCCGTTTCTCCGGCGAGACGCTGGGGACGGGGGAGAGTGGGAGTTTCGCGCCGGAGCCACGCTCGATACATCCAATCGGGATGCGACCGTCGTCTTGCCGGTGTTGGGCGTGCGGCGCAGCGGTGCATGGCTGGAAACTCCCTGGACACTCTACGCAGAGTTTTCGACGGCCTCCCAAGTTCCGGGCTACACCGCTCTCGCCTCCAATCCCAGCGGCCTCTTTGGGGGCAATGCAGATCTGGGCCGGGAAAAAGCCCGGAATTTTGAGCTGGGCGGGCGTCTGGAGAACGACGCTTGGCAACTGCGTGCAGCGATCTTTCGGAGGGAGGACCGGGCGCTTGTCGACTGGGTATTTCTGGCGGACAGCCCCAGTGCCCGGCGCGCGGCACCGGTTGATATTGATGTGACCGGGTTTGAAGCGGTCGTCGCCTTGAGCACCGGAGTCGTTCGATGGGTGGGGGGATATGCCTTTTTGCGAAAGGAGGCCGACTATGGATCGATGAATGTGGATGCCAGTTACTACGCGCTCAACTTTCCGGAGCATCGCTTCACCCTTGCGGCGATCGCCCGCCCGTTTGAGCAGCTCCAGGTTCGGGTCGATTCCGAATACCGGCAGCAGGCCGACAATTTTCTGCGCACGGGGGCTCATTCGGCCTTTAGGCTCTCAGCCGGACTTGCCTGGCAGTTGCCGGTGTCTACCGATATCGAATGGGGTCTCGTCGGCGACAACCTGACCAATAATCGCTTTGAGACTTTCCCGGGAACACCGGCGGACGGGCGCCAGCTTTCGACATATCTGCGCCTACGTTGGTAGTGGACACCCTCAGCCCTCCATTTTAGCGAGTCCGCGAGAAGTAAGGGAGAAAAAGACGGGCCGGTTTTCACCCTCCGCGCGAAGAGCGGCCTTCCCCCGTTCCCTAAGGGGTTGCCGCCGTCCTGGGGGCGGTCAACGCTCGGGAGGAATGAAGCTCCTCCTCATCTCCGATATTCACAGCAACATTCATGCGCTGGATGCCGTCCTCGAAGCCGAGCGAGACAGTGATTTCATTTATTGCACAGGCGACTTGGTCGACGTCGGCTTCCATCCGCAGGAAGTCGTTAACCGGGTTCGGGAAAAAGGGATAATCTGTGTCCAGGGTAATCACGATCTCCACGTCATCCATAAGCATGAGGAGGGATGGGACGACCGCACCCGGCCGGAAAACTTTCGCGATCTCAATGCACGACAACTAGACGCCGGGGCAATTGGTTTTCTCAAGCAATTGCCGCAGCGACTCTATTTTGCCCACGATGGGGTTTCCTACCTCTTGGAACATCTTTATCGAGGGTATGAGCTGATTCGAACAATGGTGGAGTTTGACGCATTTTGGGGCGATAGGTCCATGGCAGAGGGGACTGGGCGGAGGGCAATCATTCTGGGCCATACCCATCATCCCGGGATTTTCTGGATGCGGGATGATGCCTGCTGGATCAATCCGGGTAGCGTGGGTTACAACCGGCCGGGCGATCCGAGCATCGCGACCAGATATATCACGGTTACCGATGGCAAAGCCCGCATCCATCATTTGCATCACGCGCATACGCGCTCACGTGTTGAAATAGGAGAGGAGTTTAAGCGCCGATTTGGCGGGGAGTAGAAACAGCGGAGGAGCCTCCTGGAATAACTTACATGCCCTTCGCTTCCGCAGAAAGGCCCAGGACACGGTCTTCAATCTATCCTGGGGCGGCCTGCGCAAAGACCGTCGCCCAACAGATCCTCCCCCTCTGCGGAAGCGGCCTGCACCGGATCGTTGGTTGCCGTTTGCTTAGCCGCCCCCCGGCCCATCCAGCGACTTACAAAGGCCTTCGTGCCGATCACGGCCCCGCGCGTCATGTAGCGCAGGCGGCAACGCAGCAACTGGGCTCTGGAAAGCTCGCCGCCCGCTTGCAGGACCGCCTCAATCTCCTCTTTGCCAAACACCGCCCCTTTCCCTGGGGCACTGCCCGCCACATAGAGATAGCGCCGATACGCCGCTGCCACCTGTTCCAACGATTCCGCATGCTTCCCCGCCAAGTGCGCAAAGAGACGATATCCCTTCAGCCCCAGCCGACTCCCGGCGGCCTCTCCGTAACCGCTCCAGCGGTAGTCCTTCGGATCCCCCACGATCCCCGCCCGCACCGCATTCAGATCAATATAGGCCCCCACCGCCCGCAATGCGGCCGCCGAATCCTCCACGAGCACGCTATGAAAGCGGTCCTCCCAGAGAGTGCCCACGCGGTCATGGGCGCGGTTAAAGAGGATTGAAAAGCGCTGTTTGAGCAGCTTCACAAACATCGGCAGCGAAGCCATTCGCTCCATCAGCAGAGACCGCATCCGCGTGCGCACCTCCCCGCCCGCCTGCAGAGCCAGCCCGATACGGAAAAGCGATAACGGCTGGTGTTTGCGCTCACTGCCGTAGATCAGGGCGGCGCGCTCCAGCAGCTCGCCATCGCTCAGCTCACCCACCGTTCCCGGCACCCGCACAAGCAGGTGGAAGTGATTGTCGAGGATGGCAAAAGTGAGCACATCCACCCCGCAAAAGCCCGCCACCCGCCTGAGCAGATCCCGGAAAGCCTCCTTCTCCGTCTCACCGAGCACAAACGCCCGCCAATTGATCCGGCTCACCACGTGGTAGCAGCTCTCAACTTTTTTCCGCACAATGCGGGGCACCCTCCGCCCCTTCGGTGGAATCAGATGCATATTGGACATACCCCCAACCTGACATACCCCAAACAAAGCACAAGCAAAAACCAGGAATTTTAGAAGATCGATTATGGCTGGAGGGTGAAGGGGGGGAGGGCTTGGGCGGTGCGGACGGCCAGGAGAAGGGTGGTTTCGTCGGCGCGCATGCGGGCGGTGTCGGCGGGGGTGCGGTCGTCACGCCCGGCGAGGTGGAGGCAGCCGTGGATGAGGTAGAGGGCAATCTCCTCGCTGAAGGGGGTTTCGTGCTGGCGGGCGGATTCGAGGGCGACGGTGGGGCAGATGGCGAGGTCGCCGGCGTGGTCTTCGTCTTCGTCGCCCGGGAAGGTCATGATGTCGGTAGGGGTGGGGTCATCGAAAAACTCGCCGTGGAGACGGGCGGACTCTTCGGGGGAAACGAAGGCAATGGCGAGGGTGCCGGGAGGGATGTCCTGTCCAATGGGGTGGGCGTCGAGGACGGCGAAGAAGCGCCGGAGGGCATCGTCGGACCACACGAATCCGGGCACATGGGAGACAACTTCGATGGTACGGCTCACGACGTCTTTGGCTTAGCGGTGTGGGGCTGAACCGGGGGTGGGTTCTTGGTCCGCCTCGCCGTCTGAGGAATCGGAGGACGGCGGGTCACCCGATGCCGGTGGGTGGGCTTCGGCCTTTTCGTCGGTATCTGAGGGGGGAGCGGCGGCCCTGGCGGCGGCTTCGGCGAAGGGGTGGCTGCTCTTGCGGGCGGCGCGCTTCTTGGCTTTGGCAACTTCGCCTTCATCGGGATATTCCACGCGGGAGTGGAGCATGTTGAGGAGGGTGAAGGCGAAGCTGTCTTTGATGGAGGCGAGTTCGCGCACGGTGAGGGGGGTGTCGTCGAGTTGGCCGTCTTCGAGGCGTTGGGTGACGATTTTGTCGAGGAGTTCCTCTATGCTTTGGGGGGTGACTTTGCGTAGGCTGCGTCCGGCGGCCTCGACGGAGTCGGCGAGCATGATGATGGCGCTCTCGGTGAAGTGGGGGCGGGGGCCTTCGTAGCGGTAGGTGTTTTCGTTGACGGGGTCGAGTTCGATGCGCGGGGCGTTGGGGCCGGCGGGTTCGGCCACGGGATTCACGCGGGCGCGCTCGAGGGCTTTGTAATAGAAGTATTGGATGAGGCTGGTGCCGTGGTGCTCGCGGATGACGTCGATGATGACCTTGGGGAGTTTATATTGGCGGGCCATCTGCACTCCTTCTTTGACGTGGCTTTTGATGACGAGGGCACTCATCGAGGGATTGCGTTCGATGTGGGGGTTGTAGCCGTCGCGCTGGTTTTCGGTGTAATACTCGGGTTTCACCATTTTACCGATGTCGTGGTAGAGGGCACAGACGCGGCAGAGGAGAGCGTTGGCCCCGATGCGGGCGGCGGCATTTTCCGACAGGTTGGCCACCATGAGGCTATGGTGGTAGGAGCCGGGTGCCTCGACCTGGAGGCGGCGGAGGAGGGGGTGGTTGAAGTCGGTTAGTTCGAGGAGGGTGATGTCGGTGGTGTAGCGAAAGAGGTTTTCCCAAACGGGGAGGAGGCCGACGACGATCACCCCGGTAAGGGAACCGGCACCAATGCCGGCGAGGACCTGGAGAATGATCGTGGTCACTTCGACGGCATCGCGTGGCCCGAGGAAGAGGGCGGCTCCGCCCATGACGAGGCCGGAGAAAAAGCCCGCGCGCACGACTCGTGCGCGCATCTGGATATTGCGGCAATGATATATGGCGACGAGGGCGGTGAGGTGGCTGGCGATAAGCACCACCACCGAGCTGCCCTGCATCATGGCGTTGAGGACGCCGATGATGGCGGCGGCGAGGATGCCGGGGCCGGTGCCGAGAAGGATGGTTATGATCATCGGCCCTAGGGCGATGGGCAGGAGGTAGGGGAGCAGGGCGGTGAAGACGGGGAAGGTCTCCGCCATGGCCGTCGTGCCCAGCTCCAGAACGAGCCGGATGATCCCGAGATTGAAGAGGATGAGGAGGGCGGAAAAGAGGACGAGGCGCCGGTTTTTCGCGAGGGAGATACGCGAGACCCGCAGATAGAGCGCGGCTCCAATGACGATGACAATGGTGAGGAGGGCGCGCTCGATAAAGACGGACTGGAGGCCGATTTCGGAAGTCTGGGCCTCGCGCAGGGCACGCCGGTAGTGATCGAGTTGCTCCACCTGCCGCGCGGTGATGCGGGAATTTGGCTCAATTATGGTATCGCCTTGGCGAACGGTTATGCGCACAGGTGAGAGGGCTGCCTGGGTTTGGGCAATATTGGCCTGGGTGCGTTCTTCGTCGAAGACGATATTCGGGGCGACTCCTTCGCGGAGGATGCGGAAGAGGGCAATGGAGACGCCGCGGGAGACATCCAGAGCGGAAAGCTGGATGCGTAGCATGCGCAGGGCCTCGTCGCGCGGCTGAATTTCGACCTGTTCGAGCTGACCGGTGGCATCGGTGATATTGAAGAGGCGCAGCCCGCCCCCGGTGTCGCTGAAATCGTTTTCTCCGGTATCGTAAATCCCGCGCAGGTGAATGCCTTCGAGGATGCGCAGCCCCTCCACGAGGACCTCCGCGCGCCTGGAGGGCGAGAGTTCGCCCAGGAGGAGGGCGAGGTCGTTGGCGTTGAGGTTGTAGGGATTTCGCAAGTTGGCGGATTGAAGAAACTCCGTTACCGCGGGACCGGTTGCGCGGGTGCGCGCGCCAGCGTTGTCGTTGGCGAGTTGCGCGAAATGCTGACCGGTGGCTTCGAGGATTTCGCTGAGGTGATCGCGGAAGTTTTCAAACTCGCCCAGATCGATGCGAAAGACGGGGGGCACACGTCGTCCGCGTTCCTCGCGCAGGCGATTTGTTTCGAGGGCGCTCTCGTATTCAAATCCGATCTCGGCAATGATGCGCGTTCGCGAGACCTGCCCTTCCTGGATGAGCGGGCTGGCGGGCGAGAGGCCCGCGAAACACACGAGGATAATGAGGACGGTGAGGACGGCGAAGAGGGCGATGTTTCCGAGGCCGCCGCGATCAAACGAAAAGCCCTCCCCGGGTTCGGCGGGCTTTCCCTGCAGACGGCGGCGCTTTTGCCCCTCCCGTCCCTCCCGCCTCGATTTTTTCATCAACACCATGGGCGGAAATCAACGGGTGTGGGACTCGCGGGGAGAGTGGGCTCCGGTGCGGTCCTGATAAGATTGGTAGGCATCGATGATGCGCTGGACGAGCGGGTGGCGCACGACATCGCGCCCCTCAAAATAGTGCATCGCGATGCCCTCCACGCCCTGCAGCACCTTCTCCGCTTCCTTGAGGCCGGAATATTTGTGGCGGGGGAGGTCGATCTGGGTCTTGTCGCCTGTGATGACCATTTGGCTGCCCTGCCCGAGACGTGTGAGAAACATCATCATTTGCTCGGGCGTTGTGTTTTGAGCTTCGTCGAGGACCACAAAGGCATTGGAGAGGGTGCGGCCGCGCATGTAGGCGAGGGGAGCGATCTCGATCTTGGTGTTGCGGTCGTCCTTCCGGTCGGCGTCGAGGCCGATGAGGCGGCGCCCGTCGGTCCGGCCCAACATGTCGTAAATAGCATCATAGAGCGGCAACAAATACGGTTGAATCTTCTCCGTGAGATCCCCGGGCAGGAAGCCGAGGGCTTCGCCGGCTTCGACGGCCGGACGGGTGAGGATGATTCTTTCGACGGTGTCCTGTTGCAGGGCGTTCAACGCGGCGGCCACGGCGAGGTAGGTTTTGCCCGTGCCGGCCGGGCCGATGCCGAAGACGATGTCGCGCTGGCGGATGGATTGGAGGTAGCGTTTCTGGTTGATGGTCTTGGGAACCACGCTCTTGCGCTTGAATTGAAAGACGAGGGATTCATCGAAGACCCCGGCGAGTTCCTCCTGGCGGCCTTCGGCGATTTCGCGCAGGGCGTTCAGAAAATCGACGGATGTGATCTGCATGCCGTTTTTGCGCCCCTTTTCGAGGAGCTCGAAGAGGCGGGTGCCGGTGCCGAGGGCAGCTTCCTCGCCTTCGAGGCGCAGCCAGTCGTCGCGCGTCACTATATGCAGGCCGAGGAGGCGTTCGGCCTCGCGGAGATTATCTTCATCACCCGCGTAGAGTTCGCCGAGGAGGCGCGGACTTTGGAAGTAGAGGGTTTTTTCAGGCATTCAGGATTGGGTGGAACGCAAGGCTTCCCAAGTGGCGTCAAGGGCCTGCGGAAGGCTGCGGGTTTTCCCGATAACGGGGAGAAAATTATTGTCGCCGTTCCAGCGGGGCACGATGTGCGCGTGGAGGTGAGTGGGGATGCCGGCTCCACCGGTCCGCCCAATGTTGAAACCAATGTTGAACCCGTCGGGGCGCATGGCTGCCTCCAGCATATCCTGGGCCCGGATGATGAGTTCCATCAACTCGGAGCGCTCGGCGGCATGGAGGTCCTGCAGGCGCGGCACTTCGCGGTAGGGGATGGCAAGAAGGTGGCCGGGATTGTAGGGGTAGCGGTTGAGCACCAGGTAACCGGTTTCGCCGCGATACACGATGAGGGCAGCGCGGTCGTCCCCTTGCTTGGGAAGCTCGGCAAAGGGGTTTTTGTGGCCGCGCTCGCCGTCGGAGGGCGACGTGACATACTCCATCCGCCAGTATGAGTGGAGGATGTCCATTCAGCAGCGCTTGCGCGGAGCCCTGCGGAGGGCGCGGCGCGGTGGTCGGCGGTTAGAGACTGGCAAAGGCATGGAAAATTCCACGAAGGAGCAGTTTGCCGGGGCGTATTTCCCTGTAAAGCGCGAAAGGGCGGGGGGGGAGGCCGGGGGGGCACCCTGATTATTGATGCTCCGGCTTGGGCTCCCGCGCCATGAGGGTGCGGAGGGCGCTTTCGACGGATTTGCCCTCGTAAAGGGTTTCGTAGACCTCGCGCAGAATGGGGGCGTCGATCTTGTGCTCGGCGCAGAGTTCATGGAAGCAACGGGCCGTGTGGTAGCCTTCAACGGTGGTGCCCCCGGCGAGGATCTCGTTGGAGGAGCGCCCCTTGGCGAAGGCTTCGCCGAAAGTGCGGTTGCGGCTCTCCTGACCATTGCAGGTGAGGACGAGGTCGCCAAAGCCGCTCAGCCCGTAAAAGGTCTCCCGGCGCCCGCCGAAAGTGAGGCCCACGCGCACCATCTCATGGAGGGCGCGGGTGAGGAGGGCGGCTTTGCTGTTGTCGCCCAGGCCAAGGCCGTCGCAGAGGCCGGCGGCGATGGCGTAGACGTTTTTAAGGCAGCCGCCGAGCTCGACGCCTTTGACGTCGCTGGTGCGATAGATGCGAAGATCGGGGCCGGTGAGGGCATCCTGAAGGGTCTCGGCCAAGGCGTCGTCCTCCATGCCGAGGACGAGTGCGGACGGACGGCCACGCGCGACCTGGGAGGCGAAGGTGGGGCCGCTGATGACCCCGTAGGCGAGGTCGGGCAGATGCTCTTTGACGACGTCTTCCGGAAGACGGTTTTTACCTGGTTCGAGGCCTTTGCAAAGGGTCACCACCCAGCGCAGGCGGGTGGCTTCGCGGCGGGCTTCGGCGACTGCACGGGCAGCCTCACCGAGGTGTTTGGAAGCGCTCGCGAGGATGACTCCATCGGCCTCCATAAGCGCGGGGAGGAGTTCGGTGCCGATCTGCAAATCCGGCGGGAGGTGACAACCGGGCAAACGGGCGGGGTTTTCCCGCTGGCTCGTCATCGTGAGGGCTTCCTCCATCTCAAAGGAGACAAGCGTGGTCGTGTGACCCGCACGCTGGCAGTGCAGGGCGAAAGCCGTGCCCCAGGCACCGGAAGGGTAAACGCAAATATTCATGGTATGGATTTCGGAACTCCGGGTCTCGGATTTTTCGTGACCATTGAAGAAGAGCCCGCCGCTACGCGCAAAAGAAAAGTGGGGCACCCGCACCGAGCTTACCGAAGCAATAAAATTGTCAGGTGACGATTTTATTGCTGCCCGCCAAGTGGAGGGTTGAGTCGCGCCGATCGCGCAATAAAATTGTCAGGTGACAAAATTTTTGCGACGATTCAGCGATGGGGGGCAAGGCGGGCGCGGGTGATGGAGTTCAGGAGGGTAAGGCCTTTCAGATCAATGCCTTACGGGTTTTCTTTTGAGAGGAGGGGGGCGATTTTTTCCCAGAAATTCTCCGCAAGCCGGCTTTTGACCTCCGTCGGGTCGGGGGTGTGGCCGAGTTCGCGCGCGAGGGAGGTGATGCTGCCGTCGGTGATGCCGCAGGGCACGATGTGATCGAAGTGCCGGAGATCCGGATCCACATTGAGGGCAAATCCGTGGTAGGTGACCCAGGAGGAAACGGCCACGCCGATGGCGGCGAGCTTGCGCTGCCCGATCCAGACGCCGGTTTTCCCCTCCCTCCGACCGGTTTGGAGGCCATAGGTGGCGAGGGTGGCGATGAGCCCATCCTCAAGGGCGCGCAGATAGGCGTGGAGGTCGCGGTGGGCGCGCAGGCTGATGATCGGGTAACCGACAATCTGCCCCGGCCCGTGGTAGGTGATATCGCCGCCCCGGTTTGTTCTTTCGACGGTGATGCCTGCATTGGCGAGGGTGTCCGGATCGGCCAGCAAGTGGGATTGCGCACCGGGGCGCACGCCCACCGTGAAGACGGGGGCGTGCTCGGTGAAGACAAGGTGGTCGCCCACCGTCCCGGCCTTGCGCTGCGCCACGAGGACCTTTTGCCGGGCAAAGGCGTCGGCATAGGCCGTGCGGCCCCAGTCCAGCGTGCGCGCTCCGGGAGGCGGCATGGCTCGGGCGGTTGGGCTCAGGGTGCTTCGGCGGGCGGGACGGGCGGAGCCAGATCCCCGGTGCTTCTAAGCAATCCGTAGATGGGCGTATCGGTGCCGAGGACGAGGCGCGTATTGCCCACGAGGATTTTTTCCAGGGCATCGAGGCGCCGCAGGAAAAGGAAGAATTCGGGGTCGGCATTGAAGGCCTCGGCAAAGATGCGCGTGCTCTCCGCTTCGGCCTGGCCGCGGATGCGCTGCGAGCGTTCGAGGGCGCTACTCTCGATAATCGCGAGCTCCCGTTCCATTTCCCCCAGCCGTTCTTCGGCGCGCTGACGACCCACCGAGCGGAACCCGGCGGCGATTTTTTGCAGCTCGGCATTCATTTGTGCGAAGACGTTGGCTTCGATTTCGCGAATATAGCTGAGCTGCTTCACGAGGATGTCCTCGACCTCGATGCCGAGATCGATCTGGGCGAGGCGGCGACGCACTTCGGCGAGGATGTTTTGCAAGACAATGGGCCGTCCGGCGCGGTAATTGCCGGCGTCATCGGTGCTCAGGCGGGGGAGGTCGGCACCGAGCGTGCGGAGGGCGTCGGTGTCAATGTCGGCAGCCTCGGCGGCCTCGGAAGCGACCTTGATGTTCTCGTCGGCCCGCAAAATCCGGTTGGAGCTGCGCACCACCTCGAAGAGATCAAAGCGGGCAATCTCATCGCGTACGGCCCCTTCAATGATACCATTGAGGCGCACGTCCGCCTCCCTGACGGAGCGGGTGGACTCGCGGAATCGGCGGGCGTCGGAGATGCGCCAGCGGGCCGTCACGTCGATATTCACGGTGCGGCGGTCGCGCGTGATGGCGGTGGTTGGGTTTCCATCCCAGCGGAGGAGGCGGCGGTCGAATTTTTCCACGTTCTGGTAGGGCATCTTGAAGTAGAGACCCGCTTCCGTGCGGGGCTCGCCGATGACTTCACCAAACTGGAAGACGAGGGCCTGTTCCCACTCGTTTACGGTGTAGAAACAGAAGTTGGCCACAAGAATGCCTGCGCCAATGATGGCGAGCAAGGCAACGACGAGGGGACCGGCGGCTCCCTTGCGGGCGCGGGCACGGTCACGTAATGAGGAAAGGGGAAGGCGGGCGCTCATGGGCGGGAATCTCCGAGGTTGAGGAGGGGGAGGATGGATTGCAGGTTTTCGTCCACAATCGTGATCTCTTCGAGGCGGGGCAGGAAGGTCTCGAACCGCTCCAAATAGAGGCGGTTGCGCGTCACTTCGGGGGCGGCGCGGTAGGCGTCGAGCATTTGAGTGAAACGGTCGGCCTCACCGCGGGCCACGCGCACGCGGCGTTCGAGGAAGCCCTCCGCTTCGAGGACGAGGCGCTCGGCCTGACCGCGGGCGCGCGGCACCCGTTCCTGGAATTCGCGCGAGGCTTCTTCGAGGAAGCGCACGGCGTCCTGCTCGGCCTTGTTGAGGTCGTTGAAGGCGCTGCGCACGGGCTGGGGCGGGTTGGTGAAAATCAAGTTCACCTCATTGATGCGGATGCCCATGTTGAAACGGTCGACCCATTCCTGGATGAGTTCGCGGGCGCGCAACTGGATCTCCGTGCGCCCGACGGTGAGGATGGGGATGCTCGCACGGTCCCCCATGATCTCCCGCATGACGGATTGCGAGATATCGCGCAGGGTCTCCACCGGGTCGTTCACATTGAAAACAAACTCCGCCGGCATGGCGCGCGAGAACTGCACATCGAAGCCCGCGAGGACGATGTTCAGGTCGCCCGTGAGCATGGAGGATTCTTCCTCGAATCCCCCGTCGTTGCGCCGCGCGTCGCGGCGATAGCCAAACTGCTGCACGTCGACAATGCGGCTTGGCACCTTGATCACGGTATCCACCGGGTAGGGGAACTTGAAATGGAGACCGGGGCCGACCGTATCGATGTGCCGCCCGAAGCGCAGGACAAGCCCCTCTTCGGCGGCATCCACCTGATAGACCATGGTGCTGCCTCCAAAAACAAGGATGGCCAGCAACGGTATCCATAAAAACCGCAGGATCGGAATATCCACGACCTGCCCGTCCGGTAGTTTTACACGCATGGGGGGGAAGGTCGGGCTTTCCTCCCCTTGGGTCAATCCGATATGGGGGTGATTGATGGATTACGGAAACGCGGGAGCCGGGATTTGCAGACTTGCCGAAGGCGTTGGAGGGAATCAACTTCGATGATGACTGCCTTTCTATGGTTGCTCGGCTCTCCAGTTTTATGGTGCGGATTTTTCAGTCGTGGGTCTTCTGGAGCCTCGCGGCCACCGCCGCTGCTCTCTTCCTTTTTTTTGGCGGTGAACCCGTCTATTCGTCTCTTTGGGGGGGGCTGATCATGGGCGTCGGGCTTTCCGTTGCATGGATGCGGTGGAGTGCCGGGAGGGCTTTGGGGGATGCGGCTTTCCGCTCAAACAAAGTGAAGGCTCTGCTGGACTCCGACCGCGGCTTGCAGCACCTGTCGGATCAGGTGCCGGGGGTGTTGTTTGTCTTCCGACGCTCTGCCGAAGGCCATTTTTCCTTTCCTTATGCTTCGGAAGGCATTCGCGAAATCTATGCGGTCTCTCCCGAGAGTGTGCAGAAAGATGCTTCGACGGTTCTCACCCGCCTCCATCCGGATGATGTGCAGCGTGTTTATGAATCGGTTGAAGCCTCGGCGGCCAGTTTGACCCGTTGGCACTGTGAGTTTCGGGTTGATCTACCGGGCCGTGGGCTTCGCTGGCTTCGGGGCGATTCCCAACCGGAGCGGCAGTCGGATGGAAGCACTCTTTGGTTCGGCTATATTTTCGACATCACTGAACGCAAAGACACCGAGGCGCTGATCGAGCGTGAGCGCAAGCGGTTGGAAAATGTCCTCATGGGCACGCGGGCGGGAACCTGGGAGTGGAGTGTGGCCACTGGCGAACTCCGCGTGAATGACATGTGGGCGGAACTCCTCGGCTACTCGATCGCCGAGTTGGCTCCGGTAACGATCCAAGTGTGGGAGCGGTTAACGCACCCGGACGATGTCCGGCTCACTTATGATCTGGTCGAGCGCCACTTTTCGGGCGAGCTGCCCTTCTTCGACGTTTACTTTCGTATGCGGCACAAGGAAGGGCACTGGGTTTGGCTCTACTCCCGCGGTCGCGTGACGGAGCGCAGCACCGCCGGCAAACCGCTCATCCTGGCCGGGACCCATATCGATGCGACCGCGCAAAAATGCGCCGAGGAAGAGCTTCATCGGATCAACCGTCAGTTGGAAGAGACCACGCGGGCGGCCCGCAAGATGGCCACCGAGGCGCAATTGGCAGACAAGGCGAAGAGCGAGTTTCTCGCTAATATGAGCCATGAAATCCGCACGCCTTTGAACGGTATCCTGGGCATGACCCAGTTGCTCCTCGATTCTGAGCTGAGCGAGGAGCAGCGCCTCTTTGCCGAAAATGTTCACCGCTGCGGAGATTCCCTTCTCGGGCTGATCAACGACATTCTTGACCTGTCCAAAATCGAAGCGGGGAGGATGGAGATGGAGTGCATCGAGTTCGATCCGGCGCTCGTTCTCGCCGATGTCCTGGCCACCGTGGAGTTGCCCGCCCAGGAGAAGGGAATCAATCTGATGTGCCGGGTGGATGCGCCCGTCTCCGCCCAGCTTTGCGGGGATCCGGGACGACTCCGGCAGGTCTTTGCCAACCTCCTCTCCAACGCGGTGAAATTCACCGAAAGAGGTTCGGTCGTTGTGACCGGCAGCCTTGAAGAAGAGGATGCCGAGGGTGTTGTTTTGCGTTTCACTGTGCGCGACACCGGTATCGGTATACCGCCTGAAAAAATACCGAGTCTCTTCGAAAAGTTCACACAGGGAGATATGTCGGTCACGCGAAAATATGGGGGCACGGGGCTGGGGCTCGCGATTTGTCGCCAATTGGTTGAACTGATGGGTGGCGAAATTGGGGCGACCAGCCAGCCGGGCGTGGGCTCTGAATTTTGGTTTACCGTGCGGCTTGGACGGACGGAGGAGCAGACGGGTGTGGCAAGCCAGGGCTCGCCGCCGGTCCCGGTGGCCGCCGTCACGCCCGGAACCCAAAAAGACGCCTCCGTGCGCATTCTTCTGGTCGAAGACAACCTCGTTAACCGGGATGTCGCCCTTCGATTCTTGCGCAAAATAGGCTATGCCACGGATACGGTCGAAGACGGGACGACCGCCCTACGCGCGCTGGCGGAGAGGGATTACAGCCTTGTGCTTATGGATGTGCAAATGCCGGGGCTGGATGGATGGGATACAGCCCGCCGGATCCGAGATCCGCATTCGGGCGTGCGGGACTCTTCTATACCCGTCATCGCCCTCACCGCCAATGCCTTCGAGGATGATCGGCAGAAGAGCCTCAGTGCGGGAATGAATGACTACCTGCCCAAGCCGGTGGCCCTGGAGACCTTGGCGGCGGTCCTCGAAAAGTGGCTCCCGGTGGACAAAAAGGTCTGAGCTTCCGTTCTTCGTTCGGGCGGGCGGGGTGACCGATGAGTCGGATTACAGGTGCCGGAAAGGCGGGGCTACCCTGACTGTTGGACTCACTCTGCAAGCTGCGGCCACTTGGCCCGGGCGGTGCATCGCCTCGTTGCCGCGCCTCATTATTTCGTGACAGGCTCCGCTTGCATGGCTTCTCTTTGGACATGCCTTCTTCCTGGGCCCAATGGGCCGTTTTTCCGGCTTGCACATTGTGGCTTCTCTCCCTTTGCCAGCCGTCGACCGGTTCCGCTCATCCGGATCGCCGGGCAGGTGCCCTGCATCACCGCAGCCTGATGACGCAGGCGCTGCTCTACGAGCGCGCGTTTATCCCCGGGCCGCTGGGGCAGGAGCGCGGGCGACCGGCTCCGGCAGTGTCTGAGCGGGCGTTTCCCACGCGGCACTTTTTCGCCTTGAACGACTCTCCGCTTGGTCAGTGGGCGCGCGCTAATCAGCTCACGGACCGGATGCCGAATAACCACAACCTGCACCGCATCATTCCGGCGGCTTTGTTCGCTGAGTTTCCTGAATTTTTCCCCAAAGTGGAAGGTGAGCGCTGGGAGCCTCCGGCGGCAATGGATCGGGTAAACTGGAACCCTGACCTCGGCGAAGCGGCTGTGGCCGAGTGGGTGGCGGTTTATGCGGCCAACCATTTTGCGGAAAATCCGCAGATCGATGTTTTTTCCGTGGCCACCAACGACGCCCTGACCTTTGGCGATTCCGAAGCCACGCGCCGCTGGACCTATCCTCCCCGCTGGTTTCGCCAACGCCCTGATTACAGCGATCTCGTCTTCAGCTTTACCAACCGCGTGGCGGAACACCTTGCCGCCGATTGGCCGGATAAATTCGTGTCACAGTTGGCCTACTATTGGACGGAAAACCCACCCCGTTTCCCCCTGCACCCCCGAACCATTCCCGTCCTCGCCTCCGATCAAAGCCAGCTATACCATCCCGCCTTCCGCGCGGAGGAGATGCAGATCCTCGAAGCTTGGGGCCGGGCGGGAGCGGAGCGTCTGGCGCAGTGGCAATATCTCTTCGGGGGCGGTTTTCTCATCCCCCGGCAACACCTCACGCTCATCGCCGATTATTTGATCGCCGCCCGCCGTGCCGGGTTCACCGATTATTTTGCCCAAACCGGCTTTAACTGGGGCCTTGACGGTCCGCAACCATGGGTCACCACCCAGTTGCTCGGCGATCCCTTTCAGCCCCTTGAACCGCTTCTCGCGGAGTATTACCGGCGTTATTTTCGAGCCGCCGCCGAGCCAATGCGCGCGTTTTTTGACCGGTGCGAGGAGATCTGGCTTCAGCAGCCCGGTCCACCGTATTGGCTGAAGCACTACATCAACGAATCCCAGGCGGAACTCTTTCCTTCTTGCGAAAACCGCCGTCTTCGCCATCTCCTCGATGAAGCGGCGCGCCTCGTGGCGGACGACCCCACCGCCGCCGAACGGGTTGCCCTCACCTCAGCGGCTTTTTCCGTGACGGAGGCCTTTGTCGCCTTCCATGAAGCCCGCCAAAACCTCAGCGACGCCCTTCTCGATCGCCTCGATGACCTCGCCCCGGATCACCTCGAAGCGTTACTCGAAATCTACGAAGAGGCCCGCGATGGCCCGGACGGTTTTCTCCAGACGCTCCAGCGCGTGCGCGAGAGCCATCCGCTCGCAGTGCACAATGTTCGCCTTGACGTCTTTCTCATGAATGATCCCGCCCCCGTGGCGCACGCTCTTCTTGCGGCGGCGGTGGGGGATTTCTCTCCACAACACCCGTCCTCGCCCGAATTGACTTTCAGCGGCGATCAGTCCGGACGCATAGACCTCGCGGGTCTTACCCTGCGGCTGGACATGCCGCCGGGGTGGGGTGGCCGCGTCGAACCCTGGGAGGCCTACCGGGTCGATTGGCTTCTCCAATCCGGCGGGGCTCCTATCCTTCGTGTGGAAAACCAGAAGCGCCTCGAAATCTGGACCTGGCAAACTGTGCCCGATCATACCCTTGGCCTGGCGAAGGTGGAGGTGCGCGGTCGGCTCTCGCCCGGAGCTTTTTCTCTATTGCGCGCCAGTTGGGTAGATGAAGCGGGTAACTTCATTGGAGGGGATGCGGCCGTTCGTCTGCATGAGGGCGATCATCCCGACTGGCGGACCCTTCGCCTGCTCCTCGATCCACCCGTCGGGGCGACCATGGCGCGCTACCGCATCACCACCTTTCACATGATGGTGGGCGACTATCTGGAATTCCGTGAGCCTTCCTTAACCTGGTATTGGCGGCCCTGAAGGGAATGCACATAAACCCCTTGATCCTTCGCCTCCATGTTTGCCCGCAAGCCGTTTCTGATTCTACAATTACGCCCCGAATGCCCTGCCGCTGACGAGGAGTTCTCTTCCATTCTGGAGCGCGGGGGGCTCGCACCTTCTGAAACGGTGCGCATACGATTGGATCGGGAGACCTTGCCCCATCCTTTTGATATCGACGCTTACGCCGCTGTCATCGTGGGAGGAGGACCGGGCTGTGTGAGCGATCCTCCCGAGCAAAAGAGCCCCATTGAGGCCCGTATGGAAAGCACCCTCCTCGGACTGCTACCCCAAATCACCGCGCGCGACTTTCCTTTCCTCGGGTGTTGCGCGGGCATCGGGCTCCTCGGTCGTCATTTGCAAGCCCCTGTGTCAAAAGAGCGTTTTAGCGAACCGGTTGGCGGCACGGCCTGCTCCATCACGGCGGAAGGTCGCCGGGACCCCCTCCTGGTTGGCGTGCCCGAACACTTTACCGCCCTCGTGGGTCACAAAGAAGCCCTTGATGCGCTGCCGCCGGAGACGGCGCATTTGGTCACTTCGGCGCGATGTCCCTTTCAGATGATCCGTTTCCGCTCGAATATCTACGCGACTCAGTTTCATCCGGAGTCCGATGGGCACAGTTTTGCCTTGCGGGTCCGCATCTATGCCAACCGGGGATACTTCGATCCCGTCGAGGCCGCCGCCATTATCGCACGCTGCCACGCAGTGGATACAACGGCGGCCCGTCGCATTCTCGCCAACTTTGTCGAGCGCTACCGGGCCGTGGATCGGCCCCGCCGGTTCCCCAGGGAAGGCTCCTCTACGCCGCTTTCGAAGGTATAGATCCATCGTCCCCTTCCGTTTGATCAGGCAGGAAGCAAGACATCCGCACCTCGCATCCCTGCGAAGGCCGCCTGCGCGCGCACGAAGTGGCGCATCGTCGGCATCGCCTCTCCATCCATCAGCCGCCTTTTCTGCGCCACCCTCCAAACAAGGTGGTGGGAAGCCAAACGTGGATACTGTTACCAAAGAAAAAAACCTACTCATGCGACTTCCCCGAATCTTGCCATCAGTTGCAATAATTTTGTTCAGAACATTAAAATACTTGACCGCGTGTTCGGACAGACGGCACCGCCTGCGGATCTGAATGAACCGTGAAATCGGCAGTAATCGCGAGATCCGCCGTTGACCGATAGAGAGGAGGGCTTCACATTGAGGAATTATGAAGACGAAGGGCTTTTTCCTCTTGGGAATCAGTGGGTTCCTTTTCGCTGTGGGCCTTGGTGCGCAACAGCCAACTTCGCCGCCGCTGCACGTGGTTGTGGCCGATCTGCAGCAGGACGTAAGCATCCTTCAGCAGCAAATCCGGCAAATGCGGGTGGACATGGAAGTGATGACGCGGGAGAACGAGCGTCTGCGCCGTGAGGTCGAGGAAGCCTCCCGCCGGGGCGCTGTGGAGCATGTGACCGTCGCCCAGTTGAACGATGCCGTTCAGGCCTCGCAGCGCCGAATGACCGATTTGCTTGCACGCAACCGCACGGAGATCACGAACCAGGTTGCTTCGGAGATCGAGTCGCTCGCGGAAAAGACCGAGCGGGCCATCAACGCCTTGGCACGCTCTGTGGAGGGCCGCCCCCGCGTGGAGCGCACCGTTACTTTCAGCGATGATTACCCCCGCTCCGGCACGAGCTACCGGGTGCGCAGGGGGGATACCCTCTCCCGCATCGCGCAACAAAATAATTCACGGGTCGATTGGATACGCAACGCCAACCGATTGGCCTCGGACACCATTTTCGAGGGCCAGGAGCTCTTTATTCCCCAAGCCCCCAACCCCTGATTTCATCAATGGCCGTAACAAAATCACGCCTGGGACGCGGTCTCGGCAGTCTCATTTCCGGCGGCATCTCGTCCACTCCGCCTGCCCGCAGCCCTGCTAAGGCGGAAAAGAAGAAGGACAAAGGGAAAAAGAAGGAGAAGGCGGCCGCGACCCCACCGGCCCTCGCCACACCCTCCCCGGCAAAGAGAGGCGCGTCTGCGAAAAAAGCCGCTGCCGCCCCCAAGAAAGCGAAGGGTGCGGCCCGCGTGAAAGAGGCTGTTGCCCCTAAAGCGGAGAGAGACCTTCCCGAGGGCACCATTCACCTCAAGCAAAAGGCGGAGGCAGAAACTCCTGCGCCGGAGTCTGCGCCCGTGATTGCGTCCCCGGTGCCCGACGCAGATCCCCTCACTGAGACGGTTGTGGAGACGGTGAACGGGATGCGGGAGTTGCCCGTCGAGAAGGTATTTCCGAATCCTCATCAACCCCGGCGCGAGTTTGCCGATGAGAGTCTGAAGGAGCTTGCCGAGAGCATCCGTGCCGAAGGGCTCCTCCAGCCAATTGTCGTGCGACCGGTGAAGGAGGGTTTCCAACTCATCGCGGGCGAACGGCGCTGGCGGGCTTGCAAGGCCATTGGTATGCGCCGTATCCCGGCCCGCGTGATGGAGGTCAGCGAAGCCTCCGCTGCGGTCCTCACGATGATCGAGAACTTGCAGCGGGCGGATCTCAACCCGATTGAAGAAGCCCTCGGTTTTGCGAGCCTCATGCGCGATTTCGATCTCACGCAGGAGTCTGTGTCCGAGCGGGTGGGTAAGGCGCGGGCTTCCGTGGCCAACGCCCTGCGGCTCCTTCAGCTCGACCGTGAGATCCAGGGGTTCCTCGCCAAGGGTCTGCTTTCAGTAGGCCATGCGAAGGTTATCCTTGGATTGGAAGACCCCGGACAACGCCGCCTCCTTGCCCGCCAGATCATCGAGCGCGGGGCGAGCGTGCGCGAAGCCGAGCGCCTCGTGCAATTGGTGCGCCGCCCCTCGCAGCCCCTGCGGGATGGTCGCCCGGCTGCTGCTCCCGAAGCGGAACTGGCAGCCGTGGCCGATTTCCAGAGGCGCATGGCTTCCTATCTGAACACCCCCGTGCGCCTCAAGCATGCTCCCAAGAAAGGCCAGATCGTTATCGAGTATTTCGGCAATGACGATCTCCAGCGGATTTTCGAGCGGATGGGGCTCGGTCCTTCTTGAATCCCGCAGGGCGCGGCCTTTCCTCTGCGAATACAAGGGGATAACTTTTCGCGCGAGAGGATCAGTCCGGGCGCGGGCGGGGCATCTCGATTGAGTCGGGCGAGGTCGCTTCCATGGCAAGATGGCTTGGCAAGTTACCGAGGCGTTCGGTGTATTCCGCGAGGCGGTCTTTCAGGATACCTCTCTCAACGAGTTCGCTTTCGGGAATGGCTCCGAGATCGTCCACGGTTTTCAAGTGCGTTCGGAGGGCTGCGCGGTGTTCCGCCAAATCTCTTTGGGCGTCCGCTGCCTCCGCGCAATTGTCGAGGCAGTCGGGATCTTCGGATATGCGGAAAAACTCCTCTGTCGCGCGCTCACGGCGGAACCAGATGTCCGCCGAAGGTGTGAGTTCTCCCGCCGCCCAAGCCTCCCGCATGGCTTGCACGGCCGGGCTGCCTTCCTGGTAGCGATTCCGTCGGGCATACGGAATTTCCGGAAAATAGTTGCGCACGTAGAGCCAGTCTTTCGACCGCACTACACGTTGGCAATCGTAGGCTTCGTCCATGCGATCCCGTCCGCCGAAGTGAAAGGGTCGGCTGGAAGCCGGACGGCCCTCTTCGATTCTCAGCGCCGCCCCCTCAAAGGTCTCCGGGACAGGAAGGCCGGTCCATCCGAGGAGGGTGGGGGCGATATCCACCCAGGAGACGAGGTCGTTGGTCACCGTGCCCGCATTCAACTGATCCGGCCAGCGAATGATCAGCGGCAGGTGCAGCCCGGCTTCGTAGCACCAACGTTTTTCGCGGGGTAGCCCACGTCCGTGATCCGTGAGATAAACCACAATGGTGTTGTCGGCCTGACCGGTCGCGTCGAGAGCGTCGAGGCATTCTTTCCAATAAGCATCCTGTTGGGACAGATTGTCGTAATAGCGCGCGATTTGCTGGCGGACTTCGGGCAGGTCCGGGAGATAAGGGGGCACGGGTACGCCCGCTGGATCGGTTTCCTCCGTCCTCACGGATTCCTGCCAGTCCGGGCGGGTTTCCGCATCCGTCCACATGCCGCTCTCATGCGTGCAGGCGATATTGCGGTAGGCGAAAAACGGGCGGTCTTTCGGTAGGCCGTTTATCCACCAGTTATCCCGACTTGTGCACCAATCTCCCTCGGGATCAAAATTGAAGTCGAGTTTGGTGGGCCAGTGGACGGCATAGCCGGCGCGCGCGAGAATATGCGTGAACATCTCCGGTGCCCGGGTCAGCGTGGAGCGCATGGAGTGAATCCCGAGCGACCACGGATAGCGTCCGCTCACCAGGCTCCCGCGGCTTGGCGCACACACCGGGGAGTGGGAAAAGGCGTTCTCAAAGCGCACACCCTCCCGCGCCAAAGCATCGAGATGGGGCGTGCGCCCGCACGGATCTCCGTAACAACCGAGGTGTCGCCCAGTATCTTCGCCGACGAGGAGCAGGATGTTGGGCGGACGTTCCATCTCTCCGGGCAAACCCGATCAATCGAAGGTGTGCGCCGGGAGGGCCTTGTCGACGCGAACCTTGGAAAGACGAATAAAGGCCGGGACACCATTTTCCCGCGGCACTTCCACTTCACCCTGGATCAGAGGGAGGGCATATTTGGTGAACTGGTAGTTCAGCGAAACGCCATCTTCGTTGATCCAGTTGCGGGGAAGTTGCTTCACACCGTTGGCCACTTCACTCAGATCGGCCAAACCGGTCTCGCACGTGTAGTTGTCGGTGTCGCCCCGGAGCAGGGTGATCATCTTGTCAGTGATGCCTCCGATGGCCGCTTTCACAGCGGCTTGGCCGGCCATAAAGGCTTCATTCATATCGGTCTCGGAGGCCCCGGTGGCGGCGGCCCGCTGGGTGTGGCCAAGACGCGCTGAACGGGTCTTGATGCCGTTGGCGTGTTGGTCGATGAGGCTCTTGAGGTAGTCGCCCGCGCCGCCGAGCTGGCTGTGACCGAAACTGTCGTTTGAGCGCGAGGAAGTGGCGATGTAGTTACCGTCTTCATCCACAAGCCCTTCACCGACAACGATGAAGCAAAAGGGCTCCTTTTTGAGCACGCCCGCCACATCATCGAGAAACTTGTTTGGCTCAAAGGGCACCTCGGGAAGATAGATGAGGTGCGGGGGATCGTTGGGATGATCGCGGCGCTTGGCGAGGGTGGCTCCGGCGGCAATCCAACCGGCGTTGCGGCCCATCACTTCAAGGATATGCACGGTGTCGTGCTGGCCCATGGCGAGCGCATCGAGGGACAGTTCCCGCACGGTGGTCGCGATGTGCTTGATCACCGAGCCGTAACCGGGGGAGTGGTCGGTCACCACAAGATCATTGTCGACCGTTTTCGGTATACCGATGACCCGCATTTCCCAACCCGCGCGGGCGGCGAATTTGGAGATTTGATCAGCCGTATCCTGGCTGTCGTTACCACCGATATAAAAGAAGTAGCGGATATTGTGGGCCTGGAAAACTTGGAGCACGCGTTGGAAATCGGCCTCCCGGCGAAGCTTGAAGCGGCAGGTGCCGAGGGCGCTCGCAGGGGTGTAACGGAGGCCGCGAATGGTCTTTTGCGGCTCAGCTGCCAAGTCCACAAGTTCTTCGCGGAGAATACCTTCGATACCGTTCAAGCCTCCATAGATCTCTTCGATGCACTCGTGATTGAGAGCTTCGGTGATAACGCCGGCCAAGCTGGCGTTAATGACGGAAGTGGGGCCGCCGCTTTGTGCGACGAGGACGTTACCGGTTAGTTCTTCAGACATGGGAAATTGCTTCTAGATAAAGAGGGGAAATTTGGTCCTTTCCCTAGGCAAGGCAAATTCTTTCTCCCGCATTCGGTCGTGGAGCCGGGGGAGCGGCGCTTTGGCTTTGAGCCGGGGAAGGGGGGGGCTTTGCCTGATGAGGGCGCGCCGTGAAAGATTGGGTGCACAAACAGACCCGACGTGAGCCGCATCGCCGGGAGCGAACCAAAACAGGGCCATTCCTCAATCGGCCAGCCCGGTATTGCGAAGTGCCCTGTTACTCAACCGTCCGCACCTGAAGGGTTTCGATAATCCGTTTGCCCGCCAAGGCATTGCTCAGAATGACGAGGCTCTTACCGGCCGAGGTCCATCCACTGCGCTTGATGTGATCGATGGCATTGATGATTGTCACCTCGGGGTCATCTTCAAAATCCATCAGGAAAGGCTCAACTCCGCGCATGATGAGCATCTGCCGAAGAATTCGGGGCACATCGGTAAAGGCGAAAATGGGGCTATTGCGCGGACGCAGGGCGCTCACGGTCTGCGCGCCGTAACCGCTGCGGGTGAAGATCACAAGACCCGCGCCGTCAATTTCGTCGCAGAGCATCACCGCCGAGCGGAGCATGAGCGCCTTGGCGGTCTTGAGCTTGAGGTCGGTATTATAGGGTTGGGTTTGCTGTGCCTCCATCGTGAGGGCGATGCGGTTGAGCACTTCCACGCATTCGAGGGGATACTGCCCAACCGTGGTTTCACCGGAGAGCATAACGCAGTCGGCCTGTTCACTCACGGCATTGGCCACGTCGGTGATCTCCGCGCGGGTGGGCATGGGCTGGGTGATCATCGATTCCAGCATGTGCGTGGCCACGATCACAGGTTTCCCCATCGAAAGGCAGCTCTTCACCGCACGCCGCTGCACGACCGGCAGGGTTTCATAGGGGATCTCGATACCGAGGTCGCCCCGCGCCACCATGAGACCGTCGCTCGCCTTGATGATGTCGTTTAGGTTGGCGATGGCGGTTTGGTCCTCGATCTTGGCAATGATGCCGGCCTTGGAGCCGTTGTCGGAGACGAAGCGGCGCATGATGTCGATGTCGCCGGGCTCCCGCACGAAACTGAGGGCGTAAAAGTCGACGCCCTTTTCGATTCCCACAAGAATATCCTCCTTGTCCTTCATCGTCAGGCAGGGGAGGTTTACCTTCGTGCCCGGGAGGTTGATGTGGCGCCGGTTGCCCATGGGGCCGGGTATCCGGACCTCACAGCGGATACGCTCGGGGCGGACGTCGAGCACGCGCATCCGGATGAGGCCGCTGTC
The DNA here is from genome assembly GCA_020831585.1 of Opitutales bacterium. Classification (GTDB taxonomy): domain Bacteria; phylum Verrucomicrobiota; class Verrucomicrobiia; order Opitutales; family Oceanipulchritudinaceae; genus JAFIGE01. The sequence goes on from JAFIGE010000009.1 coordinate 38,917, forward strand.
CACCAGAACCGTGTCGCCCACCTTCAGGTCTTTGGCCAGCCCCGGATAGTTGACAGAGACCCCCCGCACGCTTTCTTCCCTGAGCTCTTCCACGCGGTCGGGGTCCGGGAAGAAATCGAAGGGTTCACCGCGTTCGAGTTGAAGGGTCTCGCCGATTACACCTGTGCGGATTTCAGGGCCTTTCACGTCCATCATGATGGCGATTTGCCGCCCGGTTTCCCGGCAGACTTTGTGGATGCGGTCAATTATCTCGCGCGTCCAGGCGTGGTTGGCGTGCGCCATGTTCAGGCGGCAGATATCAACCTGGCGCTCAATGAGCGCAGCGATGACTTCCTCGTCCTCGGTCGCTGGACCAATGGTGAAGATAATTTTTGTTTGTCGGTGGACTTTAGACATAGGTCAAAGGGGGCAGTGCGTTTTCTCGAAACAGCTCGCTTTGCCACAGCAGGAAGTGAGCCCCTTCCGCTCAGGACCAATCGAGCAGGTTGAGGGGCGTGTGCGGGCCGCCCTCCGGATCAATGATCTCCACGGCATAGCCCCGTCCGCTGTGATCGGAGAAGGTCGTACGCACGCTCTCCAGGCTGTTGCAGTCGCGGCTCAAGTGCGCGAGGAAGACGCGGCGCAGGTGGGGAGCCTGCAAGGCATGAAGGAATTGGTTCGCGGCAGAGTTGGAGAGATGGCCGTGGCGTCCGCGTATCCGCTGCTTCACGCTGAACGGGCGCTTTGTGTCCATATCCAGGAGGGCCTCATCGTGATTCGCTTCCAGCACGAGAACATGCACATCCGCGAGATGGGCGGCCAGTCCCGGCGGCACGTAGCCAAGGTCGGTCAGCCAGGCCACACTCCGGAAGGGATCAAAGAGATCCTGCCCGCCGCTGCGGAAAATGAAGCCTACGGGATCGTAGGCATCGTGGGGGAGGGGAACCGTTTGCACTTCGTAGCCGCCGAAACGAAAGCGTTGACCGCTCTCGAATAGCCGCCAGCGCACTTTGCGGCTAAGTCCACGTTGGACGGCCTCGGCTGTGCCGGCATTGGCGAAAAATTCCAGATGCGGGAGCCGGGCCAATCCGCGCACGCCTGCAATATGGTCGGAGTGGTCATGTGTGAGAAACACCGCATTCAGCTCCTCCAGCGCGAGTCCCGCTTCAGCAAGAAGGCCCTCGATCCGTCGCCCCGAGAAGCCCGCATCAATGAGGCAGTTGCCGCCCTCACCGCGCAAAAGGGCACAATTGCCCGAACTGCTGCTCCCGAGGATTTGAAACGCCATCGCCATGAAGAAAAGAACGTTGAAACCTGCCGCCCCCTTGGCAATCTCTTAACCCCATGAAACGTTACGGAAGTGTGATTGGTCTGCGCGAAGACAAGGTTGATGCCTACAAACGCCTCCACGCGGCTGTTTGGCCCGATGTCCTGGCGCAAATCAAGCGGTCAAATATCCGCAACTACTCCATCTTCCTCCGTCGCCTGCCCGACGGTCAGCTGTATCTCTTCAGCTACTTTGAGTATATCGGCACCGACTTCGCCGCCGATATGGCCGCCATGGCCGCCGACCCCCGAACGCAGGAGTGGTGGGCCGTCTGCGAACCGTGCCAGCAACCCCTCCCAGACCGCCCCGACGGCACCTGGTGGGCCGACATGGAAGAAGTCTTCCACGCCGATTAATCAACATGACGCTCCCCGCCGGGGCTATGCCGGTGCAGACAGGGAAGCGAGAGGGGGGTGATTGGAAATTTCTCGATAGGTGCCATCATCGAAGGTGGCGTCGCGGGGGTGATGATTTTTGTTTTCGACGTTCCAGAGCAGGCGCGCGCCTTCGTGAGCAACGCATGAAGCGTCCCGTCCGCGGCACCGGTCATGAAGATTCTTTTGCCGCGGGTGCTTTGGGTACCTTCGCTTAAGGAGGTTTTCTTTGGTAGGCTTTCGCGGGCGACTTCAAGGATGCGCCGGATACAGGGAAAGCCCATCGGCAATCGGCAGCGGGTCCGGCGCTCCGAGGTAGTGGCGCTTATCGAGCAACGCCCGGTCGCGCTCGTGCCATTCTCGCGTCCAAGACGGCTTGCCCTCGACTCGCGCGCTCCCCGCCGCGCCGCCGAGCCACCCGCGCAGGCTTCCCCAAAACCGCTGAAAGCATAATCGGGCGCATCCTTCACCAGCCCTGCCCGAACTGGGTTCAAGTCGATATACGCCGCCATCCTTTGCGCCTCCGTATCCGCCTCCACCACCACACTGCGGAAACGCTCCGCCCAGAATTTGCCCACCGTTCCACGCTCCCGGTTGTACCACAGGGTAAAGCGCGTCACCAGCTCCGCGTCGTCAAAGCTCTCGGCCTCCTTCGGATCCAGCCGCACGAAGATGTGAAAGTGATTAGCCAAGAAGCAATACGTCAGCACCTCCATCCCCGCGAACGCTGCCTGCGAACGCATGATATGGCGCATCGCCATCGCCTCCTCATCCATCAGTCGTCTTTTCTGCACCACCCTCGAAATAAGGTGGTGGCACGCTAATTGTGGATGCCGTAATCGCCGACGATATCTCCTGTCTATGGCCATCGCGCCATTCAAAAGGCACTCTCCGCTCCAGGGTGTCAATAAAAATATTCAGAATATCAAACTGGATTCGTTTTCGAAAAAACCGCTTGACGTCCGAGGTCGTTCTGCACGTTTTCATTTTCATGTTCATCTCCGGCGAGAATGCGAAGTTTGCGGTCTGCGGTAACAAGGTTGCCGTCGTCGTCTCCGTATTTGTATTCGTCTGCTTGCCGCAGGGGGACTGACACGCGCACACACGCTTTTCTCTTTTCCCCCTCGGCCTGGTCCGGAGGGGTTTTTTTGTGCCTCTGGTCAAGCTCAGGGGATCAACCCAGATCACCTGCCATGCACACCACACCACCCAATAGACTGTTCTCCGCCCGACGCGAAAGTGACGGCGGTTGGCCGATGCAGCTTTCACGGACGCATCCGGACCTTTTCGACGACGTGAGCGGCCATGACTTCTTGGTCGTCAATCCGCGCCCTGATCTCATCGAGCGGGAGCATCTCTTCCACGACCGCCGAAGATTCGGGATTGATTATCCTTGATGCCCAGCACCGCCATCGATCCTCACAAACCCGCGAAGGGGAAGGGGGCGGTTTCGCGAAAATGCCCGGCGGCGTTGCCGGAGTAGACTTCATGGTTTTCCAATGAAAGTCTTTTGGAGGGCTGTCCTTCCGCGAAGTCGACGTCTTTTAAGTTCACCCAAAACGTGTTCGGGGTGAGTGTTAACTCGAAATAGTAGGTGAGGTTTTTTTGGTCGGAAACGGAGCGCCATCGCGTCGACGAAATATTGGGCTCTTCTTCCGAGGAAATGCCGAAGGGAACGGAGGCATTGCGAATCACACTGAGAACGCTGGCGGCTGCGGTCCTGGGGTCACTCGTGCGGGGGATCGCTTCGATGTAAAAGGAGGCCCGCACGAAGCGATCAGCCGCACGATTTGTTCCGGGCAACATAACGAGGCCCCCAATTTGCCGCCAGTAGGCGTTGAGGGCGAGTTGTTCTTCGAAGATGGGCGAGTTGGTCATCACAGTGTGGGATTTGCAGTGATGGATGACGAGTTTTCCGTCGATATACTCAAAGATGGCGTTATCACCGTGGGCATCTGAGATGGACAGATGGAGTGTGGCGAAGCGTCCTGTGCCGGGGATGTCCGAAGAGACGACGACGAATGTTTCTTCACGAAGGGCTTCAACGGCATCGGAAACAGTCGCAAAATTATCGAGCACATACTGCACCCACGCCGCCACGGACAAACCTTGCGTATCCGGCCCAAACTCCGGATAGTCGGCTTCAGCGAGCCACAGCAGGTTGGCGACGAGACCTTTTTCGTTCATGCCGTCGGCGCTGGCGATGTCAAAGGCGGTGGCGACCACGCTTCCATAGCGGGATGTCCAGGTGACGGAGTTCGGGCCCACCGCACCGTGACGCTCCATTCCGCGGGGGAAGAGCCACAGGTTCGCGGGGATTTCGTCTTTCCAATCCATGGATCGACCGGTGATGATTAGGCCGTCCGGGCCCTGATACACCGCGCGGGTGCAGGCCATGGCAGAGGCCGTGAGGATGAGAAGTGTGGCGCTGAAAGTTGCCAGGGAAAACAAATTCTTGGGCATAAGGGAAATGATAAGGATTAATTTTGTCTTGGGTTGGTTGGGTGGACCCTGCGCTGCGTGGAGAGGGTGGAAAGAATTTCTGCTCCAAGTCGATGCTTTACTCAAGATTCATTTCGAGTCATCCGGGCGAGTTGGCCAAAACGTTTGAGAAGGGTGCGGGCGAGATTTTCGAGGTAGATGCGCTCGGGCGCGAGATCGGCGGCCCGCGCGTATTTGAGCAAGGGGTCCAGGAGCCACTGTTCGGTGGGGGGAATTACGCGGCGGAGCCGTCCACACTGAAAGTCACTCACGAGGCGTTGCACACTCGAAGGGCAGTGTTGGGCGGCATGGCGATGGATATCATGGAGATTGGCCATTGCCGCATCGAGCGTATAATCACGGGGGTAAGCACGCACGCTTTGGCCGATTCGCAGAACTGTTCCGACCAAACGGGGGATCTCGCTCGAAACAGGATGGGCGAGAATCTCGGCGATCGTCAGCGGGCGCGGTGCTCCGCCCTGCTCCGTAGCGGCCAGGATGCCGAGGAGGTTTCCTGAAAGGTTGATGATGGCTTTATCAAACTCAACCCGAGTGGGCGAGATGTCTCCAAGATCGACGAACCGCAGGTCTCCCGCAGTTAATTCCTTCGCGAGCGCTTGGCGAATGGCGGCCGAGCCCCCGGCGAGCCGGGTGAGCCCCGGGGGGCCGGGCCGGTAAACGCAGCTCCCCGGGCCTTCCTCGCGCAAGCCGGTCTGAATCGTCACCCCCCGCACGAGGTGGCCGACGAGTTTGGGCATAGCCTCCGGCCAAAGATCGGGAAGCCGGCCGAGCAAGGTGGATTCCTCCAACAGTTCCAAAAAAACCTGCCGGATACGCTGGAAGTAAATCCCGTTGGCCGTAAGCACGAGAGCGGGAAAGGGCGGAGGAGCGGGGGGTAACCACTGATCCGCTGACCAGATGCTTTCGAGCCACGCGATGGCATCCTTGAGAACACCGATAATTTGGTCGGGGAGGGTGGCCACAAGGAAGACGGCGGGCAGGGGGCGTTTGCCGGCGCAGGCAGCTATTCCGGAGAAGATTCGCCCACGGATGTCCAGCGTGTGCCGCACCCCGTTTTCCCCCCTGATGTGCAGATGGGGATCCTGTCGGAAAGCATCCCCGCTGGCGGAGCCTTCCCGAACCCAGAGAGAGAGCGCCTTTGGCGGACGGTCGGCAACGCGTTGGCTAAGGTGCTGAAAGTAAGCGACGCCGAGGGCACCGGGAGGAAGGATGCCGATTTCGTCTTTCTCGATGGGTTCCATGCCGGCCGGCTTCAGGTCGCGGGGAGCGCATTGAGAACGGCTTGCGCGGCGTCCATCGGGGACACCCGCAGAATCAGACTCATTCGGTTGCCGCTTCCCATCTCTGAGCCATAAGCATAGTCGATATTCACGCCGGCATCCGCCAGGGCACGCGAAATTTCGCCCAATTTGCCGATTATGGAAGCCGGGCGAAGGTCGATCACATCAGCTTGGATGGGGTAGAGCCCCAGCGTTCGAATGACCTCCACGGCGGTCGTCGGATCACTCGTGACCAAGCGGACCATACCTTGTTCGACATTGTCCACGATGCTGAGCGCATGGATGTTGATGCGGCGCTCCCGCAGGGCCGCGCAGACCCGGGCCAGCACACCCGGTTCGTTTTCCAGGGCAAAGCTGATCTGGCGCTCGACAGAGTATTCCATGCGGAAGAAGTCACCCCTTCCGGTAATCTTGGCAATGCCGCGATGCAGGAATTTTTCCGTAGATCCTGCCGTCGCCGCAGGAAGCGGGGTGGGTGGCGATCTTTGACGATAGCTGGACAGGGGGCACCATTGCCTCATCGTTCGGAGCTTATGAAGAATCGTCCTGTAGCCCTCCTGACAAATGACGATGGCATCCGTTCCCACTTTTTACATGCCTTGGCTGCGGCAATGGCGCGGCATTTCGAGGTTGTCGTGGCGGCCCCCGCCCGTGAACAGAGTTGGATCGGCCGGGCGCTCAGCCGGCGTCGTGAGGTGAGCGTGGAGTCCGCGGATTTCGATGGATTTCGCGCATGGGCGATCGACGGGACGCCCTCCGATTGCGTGAATATCGCACTGGCTCATCTCGTGGAAACGCCCCCTCAGGTCGTCGTTTCGGGAATCAACATTGGCTACAACACAACGCTCCCGCTCCTTTACAGCTCCGGGACGGTGGCTGGCGCTCTCGAGGGAGCCAATTGGGGCCTGCCGGCTTTGGCGGTCTCTCAACAGGTTCCGGAGGGCTCATTCGAGGCGATTACCTCCGCAGCGGGGAAATTGCCGCCGGAATTGGGGGAGTCTCTGCACGCAGGGGCGCAGCTCGCAGCCGCCCATGCGTGCAGGCTGGTCGAAACCCCGCCTTTGCCTCTGCGCGTGCACAACCTCAATTTCCCAATGCCGGTGAGCATGGAGACGCCATGGGAGACGACGGTTCCGGCGCATGTGCGCATGCCCGGCCTCTTTGTGGAGACCGCGCCGGGGCGCTACCGTTTCGGCTTTTCCGAGGGATTGAAGGTCGCCGGTGAGAGGGGACCGACTGATCGCGAGGCCATCTTTGCCGGGCGGGTGAGCCTGAGCATTCTGAACTTTTCCGGTGTAGCTGAGTCGAAGGGTGTGTAAATTTCCAGCATCCGGTGGAGCGGTTCAGGATTCTGTTTGCTCCTTGAGGCTTCCTTTTCTTCAATTCCCTTATGATTCGCATTTTGCTCTCCCCGTTTTCGTTTGGCTCGGCCATTTTGCTCGGTTGCCTTCTCCTGCCCATATCCCTTTCCGCACGGACGTCCGATCCCTTTATCGGCTTTTGGGAAATCGAGGAAGCGGCGGGAGATACCGCCGTTATCATTGTTAAGCGCGGGGGGCGGCTATCCAAATTTTGGTCGGGCAGTGGCTCAAGCGAGTTGATTCAGGGCCGTTTCACGATGGAGGGGAGTGTTCTCATGGCCGAGTGGGACTCCGGTTTGCGGGAGCGCTACACCTTGGTCGGGGAAACCTCGATTAACCGGGAAACAACGGGCCCCCGGGGTGAAGTGCGGGTCGATCGTGGATTTCGCGTGGACCCCCGTATTCCGGGCAGCCTCACCACGGGTTCGCGGGATGTTCCCCGTGAACGGGAGCGGGATGCGGACCGCCTCGTGATGCCGACAGCCGAATCCGTTCCTGCCGATGTTGCCCTGCGCAGCCTCTATGCCGGTTACTGGCAGATTGAGCAGGGGACCGGTTTTCTTGGAATGGGTGGCGGGCAGACCCCTCATTTTTATCTGCACCTTCTGCGGGGCGGAAACGCGCGGGTTGCTTTGCGGAATTGGGATGCCCCCAATGACCAGACTGGCGAGTGGGTGATTGATAGTGATCGCGTCCTCATCACATGGGCGGATGGGCGCAAGGACATCCTCCGGCAGCGCTCGGACGAGCAGTTTGAGATGGTTGTCTTTGAGCGGGCGCGCCATTTTCCGGATCGCCCCGGGGGCCGCCGAATTGCCAATCGGGTGACCGCAGCCGAGGGGATGCGTTATTTCGATGCAGCCGAGTTTCGGATGCTCAATGTCTCCGACATCCGCGGTCGTTGGGTTCCCCTCGCCGACGCCGACTCTCCCGAGTTCCTTCAGATTGACCAATGGGGGCAGGCCACCCGCAACCGGCGGGGAAATGATCCGGCGGCGGATACGGGCCAATGGCGTCTGTTGCGCGACCGGGTGGTCATCAACTGGGGGGATGGATCGCGCGAGGTCTTGAGGTCGGCGACGCGCAGCTTTGTCATCGAAACATTTGCTCCCGGCACATCCCTTAGCGGCAATCCGGACAGTGCCCGGGAGGTCCGTCGTGCGAGTGATGAAGCAATTTCCCAGGTTCCCGGCCGCGGACGGCGCTGAGCGGAGGGAAACCGAAAGACCGAAAACAGGGAACTCGCCTTAAAGAATCCCCAAATCTCCCAAGCGCTTTTCGAGACCCCGCCGATAGGAAAAGTATCCGGACTTCGCGTGCGGCCAATGGACGTCGTCCCAGCGGCGCCGATGCTCCTGCAGGCTGACGCCGAGGCGACCGAGTTCCGAGCGAAGTTTATACAGGCGTTTTTGGAAAGGGCCCACCGTTGGACAAAGCACCCGAACAGCCTTCAAGCGTTCCCGCTGCGCCCAAAGGCAAACGCCGCGAACCCAATTGTCCAAAGAGCCGCTGTAGACGCGCAGGGGGGTGGGGCGACTGACATTCTTCTCCGCAGGCTCGTCACTGTAAATAAAAAGTTCCTCAACGCCCCGAAGAGCCGAAGGGTCGTCCGACCAATGATCGCCTGCTCGACGGGCGGCATCGGCCATTGCTTGTTTGCGGAAGGAGCACACACGCGGGGAGAGTCGCATCTCATCAGCCACGTCCTGAGCAAAGAAAGAGGCGACACTGGAGAAAGGACAATCGCCCAACTCGCTGGCTTCCGGGTAGAGGTCATCCTCGATGATGAGCAAGCCTGCCGGAGATGTGGAAAGGGTGGGGAACCGGGCCTCGCGGTGGGCGGTCGATTCCTTCAGTTCAACAATTCGCCAATGCGTCTCTTCAGCCAGAGGTTCGGGCGACTCTTCGAGCTCGCCGTAGGGGGCAAAACGGCCTTCGGTGAATTTTTCTATATTTGACGCGCGGGCCACGTAGGGTTTGCCGCGGGTGTGCAGACCCGCTACCCACCGCCAGGAGAGAGTGTTGGAGGCGGGATCGCCGTCCACGAGATGCCGTAAAAATAGGTCGGCCCCCAGCTCCCAGGGCAGGCGGAGAGTGAAGATCCAAATACTGGCAAACCACATTCGCGCATGATTGTGGAGATATCCGGTCTCAAGAAGCTCCCGCATCCAGTGGTCAAAGCACCCAATACCCGACTCGCCTTGGCAAACTTGCTCAAAACCTCGTCCGTTTGCCGCGGCCGGTGCCTCTTTCGTCAGGCGATTCAGGGAGTTGTGATAGGCAGACCACAGACCCGGGCGCATTTCCAGCCACCCCTTCCAGTAAGTTCGCCAGCAGACCTCTTCGATAAACTTGCTGGAAGCTCGAAAGGAGTGCTGTTCCAAAACCGCTTTAATCACCTCCGCCTCAGTAATGAGGCGATGTCGCAAATAGGGACTCAGGCAGCTGACTCCCGGGTGCCCGGGCAAGTCAAAGTTCCGCGCGGCCGAATAGCGGGAGGCGTGCGGAACAAATTCGTGGAGTATCCGCAGCCCATCTGACCGGCTGGGATCACCCAAACGGAAGTCGTTGGTTAACTGGAGATTTGGAATTACCACTCTCCGATCTTCCAAAATTTGGAAATGGCTGACTAGGTAGAACACCGCATTCGGTCAATTCTTCGTGTGAGCGGCAAATCTGCATAGGTGGAACGATCTCCGAAGAACTCAACATCTCTGGTTTAAGTTGTTTTGGTCTTCAATGTCGCCTCGCGGCGGTCGCAACCTTCGTGAAATCAACCCCGCCGTCGCCGTCCTGAACAACCGGTTTGGCCTTTCTTCCCCTCCGAAACCCCAGCCTGCCCTCGGCCGCTCAAAGATGGGAAAGTGATCGACGAGAGAGGAATAGGTCACACCTCCATCCCAGCGAACGCCGCCTGCGAGCGCATAGCGTATCGCCTCCTCATTCATCAGCCGACTTTTCTGCAACACCCTCGAAGTAAAGCGGTGGAACGCCAAGCGCATTTACCGTAACCGCAGGCAAAAAATTCTGCTCATTCCAATATTGAATGCCGTCTCCAAGGATGGCTATAAAAATATTCAGAACATGTAATCAGGACCGTGGTCGACGAATCGCTGCTTGCGGCCAAGGAGAGGGACCGCCATAGCGGGGTTTGAGAATTTTTGGAAATGAACTGCCTTATTGTGGAAGACGATCCGGCGATTTCCGATCTCGTGCGGGATGCCCTCACGGGAAATGGGCTGAGCGTGGAGACCGAGGCCAATGGCGACCACGCTCTTGATCGACTTTTGACCGAAGCCTACGATGTGGCGGTTGTTGATATCATGTTGCCGGGGAGGGATGGGATCAGTCTTGTGCGCAAGCTGCGGACCGACGGAGTGACCATACCGATTCTCATGCTGACGGCCCGCCGCACGGTGGGTGAACGCGTGGAGGGACTGGACGCGGGTGCCGACGACTACCTTGGGAAACCCTTTCACATTGATGAGTTGGTTGCCCGCGTGAAAGCGCTCGCGCGGCGGGCGCGCCCGGAGACACTGACCGTGCTCGCTTACGCCGGGCTGAGCCTGAATCTGGGGACCCGCGAGGTCCGCCGCGAGGGGCGCCGGATCGAACTTTCGAATCGCGAGTTTTCCCTTTTGGAGTATCTGCTTCGGCGGAAGGAGCGTGTGCTGTCGCGCGGGCAGATTTGCCAGCACGTCTGGGGCTATTACGTGGAGGTCAATCCAAATCTGGTGGATGTCTATGTGAAACGTTTGCGTGAGAAGATCGAGGATCCGGCCTTGCCGCCCCTGCTGCAAACCATCCGGGGCGTGGGCTATTGCCTGAGGAAGGAGCCCGCGTGAAAAGACGCCGCCGACTCCGGGGAGAGCTGATCCGGAGCGCTGTCCTCACCACGACCATCACGCTCCTGATCTTTATGGCGGGAAGCCTCCTGTATCTGCGTTACACCCTGAAGGGAGCGATCGATGGGCAACTGCGCGACATTGGTGGAGATATCCTCTCCCAGCAAAATTTTGCGGGCGGCTTGCGAGTCAACGAACGCATCCGCCTCTACCGAACGCTTTTTGACGAGCAAAACCTCATCCGTCTGATCGAAGTGAACCTCGGGGGTGAGGATGGTTTATATTCCGACCCGCGAATGGAGGATTTGCTTTTGGCTTTCCGTAATAAGGTTCTTGAGGAGGAGGCGAGGCTCGGCGATTGCCTGGTCGACCCTTTGGTCACTGTCTGGCACGGGGGGCGCAACTGGCGAGTGGGCACCTTCTCGGGAGCTGGGGCTTCGGTGGTGTTGGCGACCGATCTCGCCGATCTCGAAAAGCCCCTTGTTCAAATCCTTCTGGCTTTTCTCTTTGCGCTTCCGCTCACCGTGCTCGGCGCGGCTTACGCGAGTCATTGGTATGGGCGGCGGATTTCAGGTCCGATCGAGGATCTGGCCCGTCACGCGAGTGACCTGACCGCCTCCAACCTGACCCGGCGGATCGCCTTGGAGCGCGCACCCATGGAAGTGGGGGAGCTGGAGGAAGCGCTCAACCTGATGACAGAGCGTCTGGAGAAGAGTTTTCAACAGGCGCGGAGATTCAGCGCGGATGCCTCCCATGAGCTGCGCACGCCCTTGACGGTGATGCAGGGGATACTTGAGAATCGCTTGCAGGAGAAAGACGGCCTGCTCTCGCGGACGGAGGCCGATCAGTTGCTGCAATCCACGCAGCGTTTGGCGGCGATCGTGGAGGGGCTCCTCCTCCTCGCGCGGGCCGATGAGGGCACGCTGTTGCAGGAGCGGGAAATCTTTGATTCCGGCAGCCTGCTGCGGCGGGTTGCGGAGGATGCGGAGGTGCTCGCGGAGTCCGCCGGTGTGGAGTTTTTCTATGAAGCCCCGTCGCTGCCGCCTGTTGGCGGCGATCCGAAACTGCTGGAGATCGCGCTGCATAACCTCCTCAAAAACGCGTTGCAAAACACACCGGCAAAGGGGCGCGTGACCTTGCGGGCATACGCGGGGGCGACCGAGCTTGTCGTGACGGTGGAAAATTCCGGCAAGCCCATTCCGCGGGAAAGCTGGGAGGTGATCTTCAAGCGCTTCGCCCGCCTATCCGGCGATTATGCGGGAATGGGGCTTGGCCTGAACCTCGTTGCCGCCATCGCCCGCTCCCATGGCGGAAGCGTGAGGCTTGTCCGGAGCGACGCCGATCTCACTGTCTTTCGCCTCTCGCTACCCCTCGTGCAGCGGGTGTGAGACGCGTATTTTGCCCCTGCGGTTTATTCTGACAAAATTGTCAGTAAGGCGCGTGCCGGTTTGTCAGAATGCCATGGTAGATTCGCCAAATGGGGCATTCCTTGGACGAACATTCCGCTTCTTTGCGCGGCTCATCTGAGTCGACGCCCCAAGAGCGGCTTTTGCAGGTGGTGACGGTGCTTGTCGGTAATGCCTATGCGGATGTTTACGTGGACCGGCTGTGCCAAATGGTGGCCCGGCATCTCCGGCACCCGCACCGTTTTGTCGTTTTCGCCGACGGGGTGTCCGGGCGGAGGTTCAACTCGCCGGGGATCGAGGTGCGCGATTGCTCTTCGTGGGGGCTTCCAGGCTACTTCAACAAGCTGCGGCTCTTTGATCAGGCAGTGACCGGTCCGGAGCCTTTCCTCTATCTTGATGTGACGCTCTTCGTGCGCGGAGATTTGGGGGTGTTCTTTGATCACGCCCAATCGCGCCCGGCGAGCCTTGTGGCCGTGCACGACTGGAACTGGCCCGTGCTCAACTCTTCGGTGTGCCATATCCGCCCCGACGGTTGCACCCAGCGGGTGTGGGAATACTGGGAACGCGGCGAACGCTTTGGCCGGAAGTTTGCGGGGGATCAGAACTACATCGATGCGGTCTTCCGGCACAGCAACCCCGGCGCCTTGTCTCATTGGCCTGCCGAGTGGGTACTTTCCTACCAAAATCTCCGAAAACAGGCTGCCCGGGATGAGGCCGCCGCGCAACGCCTCTACCAAAGGGCGCGCATCATCAAGTTTCACGGGCACCCGAAACCTCCGGAGGTCTTGGCACCCTGGCGGAATCTTTCGTCGACAATTTTCCGGCATCCCTTTCAACCCCGCCTTTGGCGTTATCTCGCCTCGGAGATCCGGCAGCACTGGATCGTCGGTCCGGCGGATAGGGCACGGGGTGCGCCGGTCAACCGAAATGCAAGAGATCGCATTGGCTCTGAGATTTTTAAGGCATGACCGTGCGCATCCTGCCGTAAACGGGCCATTCGGATCTTTTTGAAACCATCAGCTATCGGATGGTTGTTCCAGTTCGGGGCTTTGGGATGTGCCCGCCTCTTCCAAAATAGGGGCCACTTCCGGGATTTCCTGCCCCTCGGCAACCTTGAGTTCGGCGAACCGGCGGGCTGTCACCATCACGCGCGAATCGAGCGATTGCATGGCGCGGTTGAAGTGGCTCACTGTCTGATTGAGGCTGCGGGCGGTTTGCTGAAAATGCGAGCCGAGGGTGCGGACGCGGTCGTACAGCTCCTGCCCCAGCCTGGAGACGGCGAGGGCTTCCTCGGCAATGCGTTCCTGCCGCCAGCCAAAGCGAACCGCGCGGAGGAGGGCGATGAGGGTCGTGGGGGTGGCGAGGAGCACGTTTTCCGAGGCCCCCGTTTCGATGAGCGCGGGATCCTGTTGCAGCGCGGCGCTGAAGAAAACCTCGCCGGGCAGAAAAAGCACAACCATCTCCGGAGTGGGTTGAAATTGCTTCCAATACTCCTTCGCCGAGAGCTTGCGAATGTGGTCGCGAATCTGGCGGGCGTGCTGATCGAGGGCGGCCCGCTGGCGGTCGGCATCGGTCTCTTCGAGCGCGCGGAGATAGGCGTCGAGAGGCGCCTTCGCATCCACGACAATGGATTTGCCGCCCGGCAGGTGAACGACCAGATCGGGCCGGAGGGCACCGTCTGCGCCCGCCTGGCTGGCTTGGGGCGAAAAATCGACGTGCTCCACCATCCCGGCGAACTCCACGGTGCGGGCCAGTTGCATTTCGCCCCAGCGGCCGCGCACATGGGGGGCGCGCAGGGCTTGCACGAGGTTGCCGGTTTCCTGCCGGAGGCTGCCCTGCGCTTCGAGGAGCCCGCGCACTTGCTCGCGCAGACCTTCGTAAGCGCCCACACGCGCCTTTTCGATTTCGCCGATGCGCCCCGCGACCGCTTCAAGGGCCTTTTGGAGAGGGGAGACGAGTTCGCGGATGGCCGTTTGGCGCTTTTCGAGATCGCCTGCGGAGGTGGCCTGTGCTTTGGCGAAGACTTGCCCGGCGAGTTCGAGGAAGCGGGTGTTGTTGGTTTGCAGGGCATCGGCCGAGAGGGCCTTGAAGGCGGTTTCGAAATCGCGACGGAGGGATTTCAGTTCCTCGACGCGCTCGGCGAGTGCTTTGGCCTCGGCCTCGCGGCGGGTGGTTTCGTTGGCGAGGCGGCGGTCGAGTTCGCGGTTTTCCCCTTGCAGGGCCTCCCAACGGGCCTCGGCGACCTGTTTTTCGGCAAGGAGGCGCTCCGCTTCAGCGGCCTGGGCGCGCGCTTCCGCTTCGAGGCGAATAAGGGCGTCTTGCGCGGCGCGGTCGCGCGCAAGCGCAAGGAGCCACACGGCGAGCCCGCCGATGACCAACCCGCCGACCACGCCGAGAATGAGCGAAATCACGTCCATCGTGATTGCAGAGTAGGGGGGCGTTGGCTTTCCTCGCAAGTTTCCGATGATTCTCCGGCGATTAGCTTTTCTGGTGCTGGGCGCTCTCTTTGTTGAGGGAGCGCGGGCGGACCTTATTGGGCAGAACCGGGATGTGGATGCCACGTTTTTGTTGTCGGCCGGTGACCGTCAGTTGCCCGCGCATGGGGCTCTTTTGTCGGGCGTGCGCGCGGCGGCGGCGGATTCCGGTGAGTGGCTGGCGACGCCGATTCGCATCGTCGATGTGTCCGTGCGCGGAGCTGGGGGCGCGGTGCAGGCCGGGGCGCTGCGGGCCGCTTTGGCCGACGGAGCGGACGGGCTCATCATGCGGGTGCCGGCGGATTTTCCGTGGAGATCTTTCGATGCGGTTTTTCGGGCCATGGACCTGCCCATCGTGTTGACCGGTGAACCGGCGGGTTCCGGGGCGGGGGGGGCTCCGGACGGGGCTCTGCATATCGGGGATGCGGTCTTTGAGCGCGCTTTGGCGGAGCATTTTGCCGGAGACTCGGCGGAGGAGAGGGTGGTTGTTGTGGGTGCGGCCGGTCATGCGTGGACGCGGTGGCTCATCGCGGCGGCGGAGGCAGCGGGGCGCACGGTTGTTTTCGTGGGTGCCGGGGAAGCGCTTCCGGATAGCCCCGGCGAGGTTTGGTGGGTCGATCCACCGCTATCCGAGGCTCCTCACTTGAGGGGGCGGAGCGGGAAAGCGGGCACAACACGGGTTTTCGTGGTGGCTTGTCACCCCGGTTGGATCTCCGGACTGCGGGAGGGGCGGATCGATCAGCTGTGGCAGCCGTCTCCCTTTGATTGGGGCTACGCGTCCGTGGTGCGGCTGCGCGCGACGCAAGGCGACACGCGCCTCGGCGAGATTGCTCCAGACTCGGCACCCGTCCGGTTTTCCCGAGCGACCGGAGACCTCACCATGCTGGAGGCGCTGTGGGCACGCTGGCTGCAATGAGCGGGCGTGCGGCGAAGGATATTGTTCCTCGTCAGCGCTTCTGCCAACGATAGGCCACGTCGGGAGCGGCCGTGCGGTTGCGCTTTTTCTTTTTCGGCGAGGAGTCGTCGAGAATCGGTGACCAGCGATAATCAAAGCCCTCCAGCTTTTTCTTCGGGATTTCCTGGCCGATGAAGCGCTCGATGGCACTGAGGAAGTCCTTTTCGCCGGCGGTGTAAATGGTCACCGCGTCGCCCTCGCGCTCGGCCCGGCCGGTGCGGCCGATCCGGTGCACGTAGTCCTCCGGGTGTTGGGGGATATCGTAGTTGATCACGTGGCTCACCCCGGTGATGTCGATGCCACGGGCGACGATATCCGTTGCCACAAGAATATCCGAGCGGCCTTCCTTGAAGTCTTTCAGGGCGTTTTCGCGCTCGCGCTGACTGCGGTCGGAGTGGAGCACGCCCACCTTGCCGTGGTTGGAGTTTTCCAGCCAGCGGGCAATGACGTCCGCGCCCATTTTCGTGCGTGTGAAGATGAGGGCGCTGCGGTATTCGATGTGCTTGAGGATGGCCACGAGCAGGTCGAACTTCTGGCGGTCGTCGACCGGATAGATGGCGTGCTGGATGGTTGATGCGGGCTGGCGCCCGCCGCCGATTTTCACCTCCACGGGTTCTTTCAGCATCCACTTCGAGAGCCGCTCGATCTCCGGCGGGATGGTCGCCGAGAAGAGGAGGCTTTGGCGGTCGGTGCCGCACTTTTGGATGATCTTGCGCACATCCGGCAGGAAGCCCATGTCGAGCATGCGGTCGGCCTCGTCGAGAACGAGGAATTGCACGCTGGCGAGGGACACCGTGCGTTGCCCGATGTGATCGAGCAGTCGCCCCGGGGTGGCCACGAGCACATCAATGCCCTGCTTGAGAGCCTCGCGTTGACCGCCATAGCCCACGCCGCCGTGAAAGAGGGCCGATCGCAGCCCGGTGTATTTGCCATAGTGCTGGAGCTGCTCCATCACCTGCTGGGCGAGTTCGCGGGTGGGCTCCAGAATGAGGCAGCGCGGATTGCGGTCGTGCTCCCCGAGCATGGAAAGGATGGGGAGGCAAAAAGCCGCCGTCTTTCCTGTGCCCGTTTGCGAGCCCGCAATCATATCCCGGCCCTCCAGGAGCAATGGAATGGCCTCCGCCTGAATCGGCGTCGCCCGGGTGTAACCCTTTTCTTCCACCGCGCGGATCACCGCCGGGGACAAACCAAGAGAATCGAAGCGGACTTCCAGGGGAACCGCCGTTTCCAAAACATCGATGTCATTCATAATTCGGAGAAAGCCAAGAGTGCTGGCTTGCTGCGCCGATCACGAACAAACGGGGCTGGGCGGCTCAGGATGTCCGCCCAATCCGGTGAATTCGTGATCAACCAACTTTCTGACCCAAGCCCATCCCCCTCCCAAAATCAAGCAAAAGCTGATAATGGCTGAAGGGGCCGGAGGCAGGGGAGTGCGTGCGCGGTGCGCCGCTTTTGCTGGCGGAGGCCGGACGCGGAGTGGAGACGGGTGTTGGGCGGGCGGGGAAGCGAGGGGGTTCCCGTTTCCACCGGCGGGTTCCAACGCGGTGCGAATCGACCCGCTTCCGGGTTTGTCATTCCTGCAACCCTTGCTTTCTCTTGCGCACATGCTTCATCCGCGATCTCCCTTTGCCCCATGAAAGGCCGCGTGCTCATGGTGACCTCGGTCTTTCCGCGTTTTGCCGGAGATGCCACGCCCGCCTTTGTGCAAAGCCAAGCCTTGGCACTCGCGGCCGTTGGTTGGAAAGTGACAGTTCTCGCGCCCCACGGCACCGGTGCGCGGTTCCGGGAGTGGATACCCGTCTGCTCTGGAGAAGCGTCTTCCGGCATCGAAGTCATTCGCTTTCCCTATGCGTGGCCCTTCGGGCTGCAAAAACTTTGTTATGATGGCGGCATGCTCGTCAATTTCCGCACCCGCCCCTGGACGAAGGCGCTTCTGCCCCTTTTCATCGCGGCCCAGTTCCTCGTCCTTCTTTGGCTCACCCTGCGCTGCCGCCCGCAAATCCTTCACTCCCATTCACTCCTTCCCCAGGGATTTACAGCGGGCCTTGTCGCCATGGTCACCCACACTCCCCACATAACGACCAGCCATGGCAACGACGTCTTCGGGCTGAGACCGGATGGGCTCATGGGGCGGTTGAAGCGTTGGGTGCTTGGGCAGGCTGACGCCGTTACGGTCAACAGCTCAGCCACCGAAGCGGCCGTGCGGGATCTCCTCGGGGGCGATCCCGCCAAAGTCCACCGCGTTCCCGCCACGCCCAATGCCCACCCCGCCGATCCTGACCGCGTTGCCGAAATCCGCGCCCGCCATGTCGGCGCAGCCAGACCCGTCATCCTCTTTGCCGGGCGCATGATCGCGGACAAAGGGGTAGGGGACCTGATCGACGCCCTCGCCCACCTGCGAAGCGATTTTCCCGATCTACGCGCCCTCTTTATTGGGGATGGACAAGACCGCGCGGTGTTTGAAACACAAGTTCAACGCCTTGGGCTCGAGGATCGGGTTTGCTGGGCTGGTTGGGTCCCTCCCGAGACCATCACCTCCTGGATGGCAGCGGGGGATGTCTTTGTGCTCCCGAGTAAGGTTTTTGAGGCTCAGGGCCTTGTCTTGGTCGAAGCCATGCTCACGGGTGTACCCATCGTTGCCTCACGCATCGGTGGCATCCCCGACATGATTGAAGACAAGGTCACCGGACGCCTCGTCCCCCCGGGTAATTGCACCGCCCTTGCGGCGACCCTCACCGAGGTCTTGCGCAACCCGGCAACGCGCTCCCGCCTCGCCGCCAACGCCCGCGAACGCGCCCAGTCCTCCTTCTCCCCTGCCGCCGTCACCGCAGCGACGGAAGCGGTTTATCGAGCGATTGCACCGTGATGGACGGAAGTGTTGGGAGCGAAATCCCGGGCGTTTGCTGGCAAAGTCCCGGGACTCCCTACTTCGGTGAAGCGATCTAGACACTCTTTGGATACGCAACGCGGTTTTTCATTTCGCGGCGTCGAGTGAATCTTCCGTAGCAGGGTGGCCATTTTGGCCCCCTGCTCCGTGGCGTGGGAAAGGCGGAGGTCGCGGAACTTCACGCACGGCCCCGAAAAGCCGCAGGCGCAACGCGCTGACCCCAAGATGGGATCGCGCTACGGGGCGAGCAGGCCGCCGGGTGAAGAAATCGCGTCGAAGAGGACATTTCCCTTTCGGAGCTGGTTGAGACGCTGGTGCAGCAGAAGGCGAGCTCACCGGAAAAGGCGGAGACGCTTGGAATGGAATTCCCCCGCAATCTCAGTCGAGTTTCGCCTCACCGTCGCCACCCGCCACGCCCGTTGATTGGAGCAAATTCGAGCCCCCGCTCACCGGGTTCAGGCCGGAGGCGGTCACGGATCACGACGCGGAATCCATGAGGCAATCCATCACCCGACACTGGAATGAGCAGCTTTTGTTGGAGTTCCGGCTTTAGCCGGTCCCGCTGCCCATCGTTCGCGCCCACCC
>JAFIGE010000260.1 GCA_020831585.1 Opitutales bacterium
AACCCAACACCCCAAAACCCCACACCCCCCCCCCTCCACCCCTCCACCACTCCCCCCCTCCAACCCTCCATCCCTCCAGCACTCCAATACTCCATTGCTCCAACCCTCCATCCCTCCAGCACTCCAATACTCCATTGCTCCAACCCTCCACCCCATCACCACATTCCCGGCTTGATCCCGTCCACCGCCCTCCCCATTGTTCCCCCTCAGTCATCCGTCATCAGTCATACCGTCCATGTCCGAAGTTCTCCTCCAGGTTGATAACGTTTCCAAACGTTTCTGCCGCGACCTCAAACGGTCGCTCTGGTATGGCGTGCGCGACATCGGAAGCGAACTCGTGCCGTTCGGGCGAAGGGCGGAGGGCGGAGATCGGAGATCGGAAAACAGAGGACAGAGGACAGAGGACAGAGGACAGAAAACAGCGGGCACCAACGCTGAACCCGGAACGCTGAACCCCGAACCAACTCCACTGACCACTGACCCCTGTTCACTGACCACTGCGCGAAGCGCGCCGGCTCTGCGCAAAGACGAATTCTACGCCCTGAAAAACGTCTCCTTTGAGCTCCGCCGGGGCGAGTGCCTCGGGCTCATCGGGGCCAACGGGGCGGGCAAATCCACCCTCCTCAAGCTCATCTCCGGCCTCATCAAACCCGACGGCGGCACCATCCGCCGGCGCGGCCGCCTCGGGGCCCTCATCGAACTCGGGGCCGGCTTCAACCCCGTCCTCACCGGTCGCGAGAACATCTACGTCAACGCCGCCATCCTCGGGCTCACGAAAAAAGAGACCGACGCCAAATTCGACGAAATTGTCGCCTTCGCCGATATCGGCGACGCCCTCGACGCCCCCGTGCAAACCTACTCCTCCGGCATGAAAGTGCGGCTGGGGTTTGCCGTCGCGGCTCATTTGGAGCCGGATATCTTGTTGATTGACGAGGTGCTCGCGGTGGGGGATGCGGCGTTTAAATACAAGTGTTTCCATCTAATTTCCAATCTTATAAACTTTGGCATTGCCGCGATCCTCGTAAGCCATAATCCGATTCACCTCCAACGAGTCTCTACGTGTGGAATAGTTCTCCACCGGGGCACTCCTTGTTACTCCGCTTCAGTATCAGACGCATTATTCTTTTTTGAAAATCTCCTCCTGAAAAGCAGGCTTAATCACCAGCAATCAACAAGCCTCCGATTCACGCATCAAGTTAATTGCCAAGAATCCAAAGCTGACTTAGCCATCAGATTTAAAGTATCCACAGATTATAACCAAAAACTCCGTTTACTTCTAAAAATCCTCACGGCCGATGGCGTTGAAATTGCTGGATTTTCTACAAGGGAAGACTTCAGGGATGAAATACCGGACTTTCGTGACATTAAACTGGTTATCAAAGATATTCCAATACTGTCCGGTGTTTATTTGTGCGAGGCCTACCTGTTTGACGATCAAAGCGAAAATCTTCTGGCAAAGTATTCTGCAACTGAACCCTTAATTCTTTCCACAATTCCCTCAAAACCCAACGGACGAGGAATTTCTGGATTGGTAAACATGCCCCATCAATGGGTTTTCTAGAAATCTAACCAATAAGCGGATTTAAATCTCTCTTGATGAACGGTTCAAACCTAATCAGAATTGCTCTGTTCAATGATACTTCCTGCTTGAATCATTTTGGATGCAATCTGGTAATCCACAACCTTTATCGTCTTCTTCAAGAGAACGGGATGCAGTGTGTATGGAAATCCAATGTGGGAGTCAATTGGAAATACTTAACCAATCTTCCCAAACGCGGAGATGTCGACGCCGTGATCATCAATGGCGAGGGCACCATGCATCACAGTTCTAGAAATCAACGTGCGCTTATCCTCGCCGAAATCCCGGATTTCGCCTCAAATACTCTTGGTGTTCCCACATTCTTGATAAACGCTACGCTATTCGAAAATACAAGCGAATATTATGAATCATTGCGAAGTATCCGACTGATTTTCGTTCGTGATTCGATGAGCCTTATTGAAATAAAAAAAAATGGTCTAGACGGTATCGTCGTTCCAGATCTAACCTTAGCATATCAATATCCTCCTCAAAGCCACCCAAGACACCTGAATATTTCAACGGACAGCGTGAAACCAGATGTATCCACCGGTCTAATTCAAATTGCAAAGAAGCTCGATTTTCACTTTTGCCCGATACAGTATACAGGTTTTCGTCTATCTGACATCATCGCCCCTGTTAGATTACGACGAAAGATTTTTCGCTATCTGCGGGAATCACTTATCTATAAATCTATTTTTCGAAAACATGACACATTTCTAACTACATTGAGACAAAGTCGATTCTTGATATCCGGCAGATATCATGCAGTGACCATGGCGATTTTGGTTGGCGTTCCATTTGTTGCAGTCGAATCCAACACACCGAAAATTTCCGCCCTACTTTATGATGTATTTGGGAGCGAGCGACGGGCATTACGGGATTTGTCCAGTATTACGGAGTTCTCTCTAAAAGACTTGATTGATTGGTCAAACCTTGAAAAAGAACAAGTCGATGACTTTCGCTGCTGCGCTCAGCGGAGGGTTTCTCAAATGTTTCTCACTATCCGGAGATCGATATGAATGAAAACACCCGGATCGCTTAAGTCGAATCTCTTTTTAACCGAATCACCCCTGCAGGTTTTGTCGGCAAATGAAGCACGCGATCGTTTCCAAAGTGAACATAATATTCTGGTCGTAAGGAGGTCTGGAGTCGAACGTGAAAGAAACAATCAGCATATCCAACAAGCATGTCGCTTCGCGAATTGGAAGCCACTATGCGTTGCACCAATCTCCGAAAGTCCTCTAAGGGAAATTCTTTTCCAATTCTCCCTCTTCTTCCGGCTTCGACGATATTCAATCAATGAACTTTTTATTGGCGATTTTCGATCTCCGTGGATGCAAAACGTTCGCTCCACGCAACGTCATAAATCGTGTTTTTTACTTGATGATGGAGTTGTTACTATTGATGTGCAAAAGATTTTGCTTCGGTCAGGGAAATTTAGATATAGAGATTCTGGTGGATTTGGTCTAAGACCGCTTTTCCGGTGGTTGTTAGATAGAATTGGCGTTACAGAGTTCTCTACAAACAAACCGGTGCATTTGTTTACTGCATTTGACCTTCACAGTGATTTGCATCAAATGCAGAAATATTTGAAGAACGATTACCGAACAGCGAGGAAAAAATCCGTTTTAAAGACATTGATTCCGGGGCAATGTTTTCACTTTGGGACGAAATATAGCGAGGCAGGTTTTTTTTCCATCGAGACAGAAATTGCGTTCTTGAATAAGGTTTGTTCTTTTTATAGAAATCGAAATATTGAGTTTATCTACATTCCCCACCGGGACGATTGCTCAACTAAGATTTCTCGAATTTCAGAGGATCTCAAATGCAGGATCATGCCACTTGATTCCCCAGCTGAACTATTTTTCCTGTCTGAAAGAATGATTCCCCAGTTCGCTTCTGCGGCTTTTTCAACTGCGTTGGTCAATATTTCTTGTTTTTTCCCGGAAATAGAGGCGTCATTTTTCGAGTTGCCCATGAGTGAAGTTCATCCAGAAAAGCGAATTTTTGTGGAGGGCGTTTACACATATTATCGGAATCTTGGATTCGAGGTTCTTCAAATCAATTGATCTTTTTTAGGACATTCTCCGATGTCTAGCGCAATTTCTCTAGTCTACATCCTTTGTGAGCGGATTCCGGGGGCGTTTTTCCTCCAAACAATGGCATCGTCGATCACCGCGCGAGTTCATCATCCAGACACACCGATCATCTGGCTCTGTCCGCAAGAATTGCCGCATGCGCTTACACTGATGGTCTCGCAGGTGATCGGTGGCGATTTCCGCGTGATCGTATGCAATACGGAGCGGGACGAACCCGCCTTCCAGAGCCGCTGGCTGAAGATTGATCTGTCCGAAATTATTGCGGATCAGTGCTTTGTCTATCTGGATAGCGACATCTTGGTTAAGGGAAAGTTGACCGGACTATTTTCTACAGGGAAGGCGCTGAGCGCTTGCCGGAACGTGGATGCACCAAATGGCCAAGACAGCGGGTGGCACAACAAGGCGTTTTTCAACCCGCTCGGCTGGACTGTTCCGCCGAGACCGCTCGTAAACAGTGGTGTCATGGTCTATTCAAAGGCATACGACTTTTCGATTTTCCGGAGCCGATGGAAAGAACTGTGGAGTGAACAGGTTCGGATCTTGGGTAAGTTCCAGGACCAACCCGCGCTGAACCTTGCCAAGGAAGTGCTGGGGGCGGATTTCGGACTGTTACCCGATACCTACAACAACCAACTGCTGCATTACACGAATGTGCGCCTCGACGCAAGGGTCCACCATTTCCTGGGCACGGAGGTAAGCCCCATCGTACGCGCCCTTTCTCCGTTCATCGAGCGTGACCCGCAAAAGATCGAGACGGAAAGATTCGTCCGCAAATACCGCAAGCTGGCTCGCCGAGCCTACCCGTTTCAGGCGACGCCAAGGGGCATCGCCCTTCTGGTAAAGGAACGGCGGTTCAGATGGTTGATACAGTTGCTCTCACGTGGAAGATGCTTTTGTCGCCGGGGACCAACCACCCAAATGGAGATGCGCAGCGGATGAAGTCCCGAATCTCCATCATCATCAACAACTACAATTATGGACGCTTTCTCGGCCAGTGCATTGACAGCGCGTTGAATCAAACGGTAAAGCCTTATGAGATCATTGTCGTCGACGACGGTTCGACCGATGAGTCGCGAGCGGTATTGGAGGAGTATGTGGATCAGGTGCGTGTGCTTCTGAAGGAGAACGGCGGTCAGGCTTCGGCGATGAATGCCGGATTTGCTGAAAGTTCGGGAGACTGGGTGTGGTTTGTGGATGCGGATGACTGGTTGGTTCCGGATGCAGTGGAGCAGTTCATTGCGATCAATGACGGCTCTTTCACGCGGATTCATTTCCGTCTTGCCGTGGTTGACAAAAGAGGACGCGGAAGGGGATGGATGCCGAAGAAGGGGCGGTCACCGCGTATCTATAAGCCAACGGACCTGTTGCGAACGAGCGAGAAACCGCCCTTTACGCCGACTTCCGGAAATGTATTTCATCGATCACTGTTGGAGGAGATCATGCCCATTCCGGAGGTTGATTTCCGGTTATGCGCCGACGAGTATTTGATGTATTCGGCAATCGACAAACAGACTGTGTCTTTCATTCCAAAAAGAATCGGGTATTACCGTTCTCACGGAAAGAATGCCTTCCTCCAGCATTCTCTTTTCAATTGTGATCGGGGATTCTTACTCCAGCGGCTAAACTCATTGAAGCGCACTCATGGTTTGATAATGAAGGAGTTTGTCGACGAGCCGAAATATCGCTTCGCCTTTGATACGCAGCAGTTGCGAACGGTGTTGTTGGCCCAACGTGTTTTGGGCAAGGAATCGATACCGAACATTGCGCCGTGTTCGATTCGCGAAATCCGTGAGGCCTATCGAGCGCGGTTGCGGCAGGAACGGTTTCTTCCGCAAATCATCAAGGAATGGGCCGGGTACTTCATTGTCCGCTGGCTGCCTCTACCGCTGGTAGAAATGGCTGGTTGGTTGGAGGCCCGCTGCCGGATGGTCGCGGCGTCACTGCGCAACGATTGATTCCATCAGGTTGCGGATTCGGACGGCTTCTGGTTTTGGGAAACGTTCAAGACCTTGGAGGGTGACGAATCTGTGCGTGCCGCTGTTGAGGATACGCTGCAAATCTTTGGTCGGTCGGCGGGTGCGCATATCGGAGGAAATCATCGCGGTGTCGTCCGCAGGCTCGAGAATGGTGTTCGCTTTCTGGATTTCGATGTGGTTTGCGAGCGAGACGGGGAAGTAGTCATTTTCCCGCCTGAACCGGTTCATTAACTGCTGGTTCAGGTTGTGCCCGTGTTCTGCGTAGTGGGTCCGAAACGTCGATTGAAGCAAGGGGTGGGGGACGTGTGGTGCGCGGAAATACCGCTTTTCGTAACCGGCGAGGCGTGCGCCGTTCATTTGCATGTAAAGGTGCATGGTCCGATTCATATTGAAAAACCGTCGCAGCAATTGGTTAAGGAAACGGTTTAGCCAAAGATGGAACGGCGAGGAAGAACGGATGCTTTGCCAGGCACCACGGAGCCGAACGGTCTGCCCGCAGAAGAAGTCCCCTTGGGATACCGGCTGGATGATGACAAAATCGTCGTTGAGGTAGATGAATCGCTCAGACAATCCGGGGCAACGCCAGATCATGGCTTCGATCGTGTTCGAATTAAACGTCGGCAGAGCCCATTCGTAGCCGCGGAAAATCTCGGTGTGGTCGACGATGCGGACACCGAGTTCGCTTTGTTTTTCGGGCGTAAGGAAGGCGGGAACCTGGGCGTCGGTGACGAGATGGATGTGGCGGATCCACGGGGCGAATTTGCGGATGGAGTGGAGGCACCAGCGGATTTCGCCGTTGTCGGTGAAGCGGGTGGGATCTTTGCCGGCGGGGATCAGGCCGCGGCGGGTTGGGGATTTGCCCGAAGCCGTCAGGGCCGCTTCCCGCTTGGCGCGGTGAGCCGGGTCGTTGCCGTCGACCCAAGTGACGACGGCGTCGATGGGGTCGGCGTCGGCCGGGGCGTTTGCGGGAATCTGCGTCATTTCAGGGGTGGAGAAGAAGAGTTTTTAGCGTTTTCCTTGACCGCCTGGAAGCGGCGCGCTTCAGCCGCCGGATGGGGTGGGGTGATCATCGGCCGCAGGCGCAGGTTTTCTCCGCGGCTGAAGCACGCGGCTCCGCTTGGGTGCGGGTTACGGTCGATTTCGTTTCGCGGCATGGCGGTAGACGTTTTCCTTTTCCCGCTTGCCGAGGGCAATCACAAAGACGGTGACCGTGGTCTCCTCGACTTCATAAACGAGCCGGTATCCTGAGCTGCGGAGTTTGATCTTGAAGTAATTTTCTTGTCCCCGAAGGCGGTCCGCCGGGACGATGGGCTGGCGGAGGCGTTCACCGAGCTTTTTCTTGAACTGTTCCTGCACGGTTGCTCCCAGCTGCTCCCACTCCTTCAGAGCCGACGGCAGAAACTTGAGCTTATAGCTCATCGAGAGAAACTTCGCGCGCTTCGGGTTTCTCGGGCCTGCGCGCCTCGACGACACGCATCCAATGCGCATCCTCAAGGGACTCCAGCATGTCTTCGTAGACCTCGGCCGGAACGAGGTAAGCGGTGGGGCGGTTGTGGTTGAGGATGGCCACGGGTTCGCCCCCGGACTGCTCCAGCAAACGCCCGGGGTTTCGCTTCAACTCGGATATGCTGGCTGTGTAAGGACTCAATACGGTATTCATGTTGGCACCTTATTTAGTGCTTTTTTGAGGGCAAGGTTTTTCCCGCACGCGGGGGTGAATAGAAGATGCGCGGGGGAGTTTGGACGGCGGCTAAAGCACGCGGCTCCCTCGGGGTGTGGGCTGCGGGCGTTTTCGTTTCGCGCGAAGACGTGAGCGGTTCTCAACATTTTTCGGCCTTCACAGCATTTAGAAGAGATCGCTGTGGGTGCCGGTTCTTTCGAGCCTCAACTCCTCCGGTGAGACCCTGTAGATGAGAATCCAATCCGGTTCGATGTGACAATCCCGTCGATTGAGCCACCTTCCTCTCAAGGGATGGTCTTTGTATTTTTCAGGGAGTTCTTTGCCTTCCTGCAGGATTCTGACCACCTCAAGAATCTTTTCCGGGTTCTTGCCTCTCTTGATCTGCTTTTTGAGGTCTTTCTTGAACTGGGCCGTTTGTGCGAGCCTCATTCTTGAGCCCAACTGCGTTTCAGGTCTTCAATCGAGTTAAAAGTCTCAATCTCTTCGTCCAGGTCACTCATATCCAAAACATTTGCCGTCAGTGCGTTAGGGACCCTTAGCTCCACCGGAAACTCTCCCCGCAGGGCGATTTGGCGATAGAGCAGGCGCACGGCATCCGTGGGGCTCATCCCCATCGCCTTGAGGACCGCTTCCGACCGCTTCTTTGTTTCCGGGTCCAGACGTGCGTGAACAGTGGCGGATTGATTCATGAGGCAAAGCGTAGCACGCTTGCAATACGGGTCAATCAGTTACTTTCTGCGGCGGAACCGTGCGGGTGTGATAAAAAGTGCGGGGTCCGCATCGGCGGCTTGTAAGTGTTGGAGTCCCGTGCCGCGCGTCGCGGGACGGTCCCCTTCCGGGGCGCGTAGGTCTTTCCAGGCCGGATGCGGCGGGTGGGCGCGGACGATGGGCAGCGGGACCGCATTAATGCGGCACCCCAACAGACGGGGCACCTCCGAAGAACGAAGTGGGAACCCGCTCCCGGAACCGTGGGCATGGTTCGTGGGGTGCGAGAACCGTCACCTCACAGCCAGCATCGGAGATGATTACCTGCATTTCTTGATGAGCTCGTCGCCTTATCTCACCAGTGTCTCAACCAGTTCTGAGAGAGAAATGCCCTGTTGGTGGGCGCGCTTCTTCAGGCGGGCGTGAATTTCGGGGCGAAGGCGGATCTGGTAGGGCTTGCGCCCGGAGGGTTTGCGACCGCTATTGGAGCGGCGGCCTCCATGAGCAACCGCCGGGTGCTTCCAGTCAACGAAGGCATCGATTTCGTCTGAACCTTCGTCGAAGAGCCGGTCGAACGCTTCGAGGCTAATCGTCCGTTTGCCGTCCAGGCTGGTGATGGTCTTGCCACCGCCGGATTTCGCTTTGCCGACTTCGGCGGACGGAGATGATTCGGATCTTTTCATGACGATAGGTTATGATGGCGCTCCAGAATTTTTCGTTGATCAACCCCACGACAACCGTTCTGGGCTCTTCAGAGTGCGGGGATGAGAAGGCAAGGGTCGGTTCTTCCCAAAGTTTTTGAGCCTCGATAAAGTCCAGCCCGTGCTTCGCACGGTTGGCCCGGCTCTTGGCTGGATCAAACTCGAACATCCAAAGCTGTTAGGGTCTCTGGCTCGACTTGAAAGTCAACATCCCTTTTCAAAATTTCGCTCGACTGGATTCGGCACCCCCCGCGCGGTTTCCGCCTTCACCTCGCAATAGAGCGCATCAGGAATTTGGAATGTTGCTTTCATTGAGCCAGCTTGCTGAATGGCCGGTGGTGATCAAGGAGGGTTGGCGGAGCGTCTCTTCTCAAACGGATTGACCACGGGAACAGCCTTGGGGAAATCGGCCGTGTTGCGGGTGGCGACGGTGAGGCGAAATTCGACGGCGGTGGCGGCGAGGAGGCCATCGACGACCGGAAGCGTGCGCTCGGCATTGAGCCGCCCCCAGCGCTCCGCCACCGAACCGGTGATGGGAAGTAGGCACTCGGCATACGTGTCGGCCAATCGCCGAAGCCATTTTTCAATGGAAGCGGCCTGATCCGGCGACTTGCGGCGAAGGGATTCGATTCCCCGGCGAATCTCTCCCAAAGACAGCACGCTGATGAAATGGCCCTCGGCCAGCGTTCGCCCCATCCAATTGCGCACCTCCGGATGGCCCTGGTCCCCCCGCCTCAACTCACTGAGTACGTTCGTGTCGAGCAGGTAGGCCATCAGAAGCCGGTGTTCCGCCTCTCCGGGAGGCGATTGCGCGGGATTTCCAGTTCAACATCGGGAGCGGCCACGCCCGCCGACGAAAGGAGAAACTCGCCCAGCGAGGGTCTCGCCGGGTCCTCGCGGGCAAGGGCATCAGCGAGAATTCGCCGATGCTCTTCCTCGGCGGAAACACCGTGCGCCCGCGCCCGTCGCTTGAGCTTGCGAACAAGGGATTCGTCGAGCTTGCGAACAAGTAACTGAGCCATGTTCCCGACATTGCTATCAATGATAGCCATGTCCAGCCGTTTCCGATGGGCGTGATTAACAAGGCGGGGTCTACATAGGCGGCTTTTAAGCGTTGCGTCCCGTCTCGCGCGACGCGGAACGGTCCCCCTCGCGGACATTGACAAACCTGCCAGATGGCTAGATGCTTTAGGGAATGAAAACGCTCGGCCTTTTCGATACAAAGAACCGCTTCTCCGAGGTGTGCGATGAGGTTGCCCGCACGGGGGAGCCCTGTGTCGTCACCCGGCGTGGGCGTGCTCTTGTGCGGATTGTCCCGGCGGATGAAGGGAGTGCTTCCTCCGTATGGGACACGGTGGAGGAAGGGAGGAGCCGTTACGGGGCCGTCGAAGAGGAATTCGAATTGCCGCCCAGAAACGTGAAAGCCCGGCGTCGGAGCCCTCTCTAATGAGCCAACACCGCGCCCCCCACCTTGTCCAATGATAAAGTATCTGCTCGATACCAGCGTGTATTGCCAAAGGTTGCGGCCCAAACCGCACCCGGAAGTCGTTCGCCGGTGGCGAAAATGGGGAGACCGTGCGCTGGCCATACCGGCAGTGGCAGAGGCGGAGTTGCTTTACGGATTGGAGAAGAAACAATCTGCGCGCCTCTGGCAGGAATACCGGAGCTACCTCGAGAACCGTCTTGTTATGATCCCGGTAGACAAGGGGGTCTCGCTCGTCTTTGCCCGAATCAAGGCTAATCAGGAGCGTAAGGGCGAACCACGAGCTGACTTCGACCTTTTTATTGCTGCCAGCGCCATTGAGAGAGGGCTCATTTTGGCCACGCTGAACCCGCGTCACTTCAAAGACCTCGACGACCTGAGGATGGAGGATTGGTCGTAGCCCCCACCCGGTCTTTGTGTTTGCGGTGGGGCGGTTCTCAACATGTTTCGGCCTTCACAGCATTTAGAAGAGATCGCTATGGATGCCGATTCTTTCGATCCTCAAGTCCTCAGGCGTGATCCTGTAGATGAGAATCCAATACGTTTCGATGTGACAGTCCCGCCGCTTTCAGGACCGCTTCTTTATCTCCGGGTCCAGACGCGCGTGAACAGGGACGGATTGAATCACAGAATCAAATGCAGCACGAATGCCATACATGTCAATCGGTTGCATTCTGCGGCAAAACCGTGCGGGTATGATAAAAAGTGCGGGGTCCGCACCGGCGGCTTGTAAGCGTTGGAGTCCCGGGCGGCGGCGGGGGGGGCCGGGCCCGTGCCGGGGGGGGGGGGGGTTTAACGCCCGGGGGGGGGGGGGG
>JAFIGE010000162.1 GCA_020831585.1 Opitutales bacterium
CACGAACGTGGCACCGGGGGGTCGACCCTTTTGCAAGGCTCGCTACGGGAGGCAACCAGGGAAAAACCAGGACATTTATAAAAATGTTGACGTTTCCAAGGGTGGACCCCCCAAAAAAACTCCATGAAGTGAAACGTTTCACTGATCTTCATCGATTGAACCTTTCGTTGGAAGGAGGGTTGGGGGGAATGTATCCCCCTCATGCTTGCCCACGACGTCGGCTTCGTCACCCAGGTGAGCGATTCCGAGAGTCCCGTCTGGTGGAGCAACCCTGTCTACGATTACCGCGGCCGCGTCACCCAGTTCGACACTACCCGCACATCCTGAGGAAGGCGGTTGAGGCCAAATATATTGTAAGGATGTCCTGACAAACCTCGCTGATAAACCTCATCCAGATAAACCCTGCTGCTGATGATCTTTGATTTGGGCGGGTGATCAAGCTGGCTTCAAAACTGATCGCGGCGGGTGTGGTGGGATTCGAGGTAGGCGCGGGAGCGGATGAGGGAGCGGAAGGTGTTGCGGGCGAGAAGTTCGACCTGGTCGTGGGCGTGGGGGGAGCCGGGTTGGGAGGCGTTGCCGTAGCTGAGGCGGAGGTCGGCGCGGAGGCCTTCATCGGACCAGCCGACAATGGCAACAAAGGTGTCGCCAAAGACGACTTCGCGGGTGTGGTCGTCGCCGGGTGGGCCGTAGTTGTTCACGTGGAAGCTGCCGAGGCCGCCGGAGGAGCCGCGCGCGGGGAGATCGTGGGGGCCGCGGCGGATGCGGTGGACGTCGCCCCAGGGCACATCGAGGGCACCGTGGCGGGTGCGTGTTTCGGCGGCGGCGGCCAGCAACTCCCGGACCGCATGGGCGGGATCGGCGAGGCCGCCGGGAGTGGTGAAGGGATCGGCGGGATCCTGGGCGAGGGCGAGCTGGGAGCGGTCGTTGAAGGTGGTGCCCATGAGGCGGGCGACCCAGTTGGCGTAGAGGACGGCCCCGCCGCTCTGCGGATCGACGCGGCGGTCCCATCGCAGAAGCACGTTGAGGGCATCGACCGCTTCCGGGCTGGAGTGGACAGCGACGGCGGCGGCCAGGGGCGGGAGGAGACGGTCTGCCCCTTCGAGGCGGCTATCGCCCTGAAGGTGGCGCACGCGGTCAAAGGTGAGGGGTTCAGGGTCGGTGAGAAAGCGCAGGGATCGGGTGGAGCGGAAGGTGTGCTCGCGCCCGGCGGTGTAGGACGGAAACGTATCGGGATCGAGGATACGCGGCCAGGTGGAGGTCCAGGGTGGATCGTTCGTGTTCTGCACCCACCCGGTGGGGGGATTGATGACCTTGGGCAGGTCTTCGTAGGGGTGGTATTCGGTCCAGAGGGTGGCGGAGGTGTCCCCGGGGACAATGCCGGTCCAATCCCAATCGCCCGGCGGGCGCTTCGGGAGGGTGCCGTTGTAGAGGTACATGACATTGCCCTCGCGATCGGCATAGGTGATGTTGAAAGTGGGCACTTCGAGGCGGCGGACCTGCGCCTGGTAGGCTTCAAAATCGGGCGCGAGGGCCATTTGCCAATACTGCTCGATGAGGTGGGGCCGGTCGAGGGCGGCGACCCGAAGTGCCAGGGTGAGGCCGTCGTCATCCCAGACCACGGGGCCGTGGATGGAGTGGCGGACCGGGAGAATTTCCTCCGTGAGGGAGCCGTCCGGCTGGCGCACGCGGAGGGTCTCCTCACGGGTCTCGAAGGGGCGCGCCTCTCCGTCGTAAAGCCAGCTTTGGCCGTCGTCGGTGAGGGTGAGGGCGTAGAGGTCGGCGGCATTGATGCCGTTGACCGTTTGCGTGAAACCGTGGGTATCGGAAAAGCAGAAGCGGAGTACGGGGAAGCCGATCTGGCTGGCTCCGTAGAGGTCGATACCGGGGGCGGTGAGGCGAATTTCGTAATAGGTAAACCAATCCCGCCAGGGCAGGTGGGGGTTCATGAGGAGGATGGTCTCGATTCCGCCGGTGCGCGCGGGGGCGAGCGCCCAGGCGTTGGATTCGATGCCGCCCATGGCGGGTTCGTAGTCTTGGACGGCGGCGCGGACGCGGGCGAAGGAAGAGAGGTAGCTGAAATGAACGATGCGGTGGAAGTGCCCGATGACATCGGCGGCGGTAATAGGGAGCGCGCGCTGGCGCTCCGCATCGAGGGCCTCGGGATGGCGGTCGGCATACGCGTTCATGCCGGCGGCGAAAGCTTCGAGGTTGGCGCGAAAGGCGGGCGTCTGCTCCTCCAGCCAGCGGGCGGCGCGTCCGGCCACATCATGCGTGCGCACCCAGCGGTCATTTCTGATGTATTCCCTTCCCCAATACTCAGCGGCGCGTCCGCGCGACTCTCCGTAGAGTTTGAGAACGAGGTCTCCGTGGCTGTGCATTTGGGCAAAGCCGTATCCAAAGAAGAGCGCGGCTTCGTCGGGCGCGTAGACATGGGCGATGCCAAACGGATCCCACAAAATCTCCAACCCGGCGGGCACATCGGCACGGGCCGACGGGGTGAGCGCGAGAAGGCAGGCGGCGAGGAGGGCGGGGAGGGTCTTCATCTGTCGGGTCTTTATCTGTAAGGTCTTCATGCGGCGGCCTTGCGAATGTCGCGCCAAACGCGCAGGGAGTTTTCGCCCCAGAGCTTGCGCAGGTCGGCCAGGGAGTAGCCGCGGCGCACGAGTTCGAGGGTGAGGTTGGGCCATTCGGAGGCGTCGAAGCAGGTCTCAACGCCACCGCCGCCATCAAAATCGGAGCCGATGCCGACGTGCTCGATACCGGCGATTTTCACGGCGTGGTCGATGTGGTCGGCAAACTGACCGATGGAAGCGAGGCGCACGGGGTGGGCGCGGTTGAGATCGCGAAAGGCGTTGCGCCGCTCGGTCATCTCCTCCGGCGAGAGATCGCGCCCGCCGAAGCGCGCGCGGAATTCGGTCAGGGCCGCCTGGCGCTCCGATGTCTCCACGACGGGGGCGACGTAGGCGTTGAACATGGTCATGTGGGCCACACCCCCGTGGTCGCGCAGAGCGCGCAGCTGGTCGTCGGTGAGGTTGCGGGCGTGATCGCAGATGGCGCGGCAACTGGAGTGCGAGGCAATGATGGGCGCGCGGCTGAGGCGGATGCAGTCATCAAAGGCGTCGTCGCTCACGTGGGAAACATCGACCATCATGCCGAGGCGGTTCATTTCGCGCACCACGGCTTGGCCAAACTCGCTCAGCCCGCCGTGTTCAGCACCCCGCTCGGCGTCGGTGGATGAGTCGCAGATATCATTATTGAGCATGTGGCAGAGCGTAATGTAGCCCACGCCCCAGTGGTGAAAGGTCTCGAGGAGGGAGAGATCCCGACCAATGGGCCAGCCGTTTTCCATACCGAGGACGATGATGCGCTTGCCCGCGTCGCGGAGGCGCTCAATGCCCTCCGGGTCCTTGGCGAGGGTCGCGAGGTGCTGGTAGGGAGCGAGGCCGTCGAGAATGGTTTGGTGGATGTGAAAAGCCCTTTCCCGGGCGGTGGCGTTGCCCTCGGGCGTGCGCTCGCCCTGGGCCATGTAGATGGCGAAGAAGGCGGCATCGGCCCCGCCCGCTCGCATCCGGGGCAGGTCGACCTGGCTAAGGTCTTCACGCGGATCGTGGCTCTGGCCAATGTCGAACCCCGGGCGCAACATCACCAGGGGGGTGTCCACATGCGTATCCACCGTGAGGCAGCGGCTGTGCCAATGAGCAGCCCGCTGGCGCAAGGCGGCCTCTTCATCCTGGGCGCGGAGGAGGGCGGGCAGGCCGGCCAGGCCCATCGCCGAACCGGCGGCCCACCGGCCGGAGCGGCGGAGAAATTCGCGGCGTTTCATGAAGCCGCACTACAGCAGGATGCGGACCGTCTTGGCGGACAGGGCGGCTTTTTGGACGCGCGTCGCCGTTCGTGCGGAATGCGACCGCCGCGCCCCTCACCCACCCGCGAGAGCGGCGAGGAGGCGGTCGCGTTCAGCCTCTTCAAGGAGGCGGTCGCCGGCAGAGGCGTTGAGTTCGGCCTGGGCGGGGGACTTGGCTCCGGGGATGGCGACGGGCCCGGAAGAATGCGAAATCGTGTAGCGGAGGGCGGCACGGATCATGTCCGGGCCGGGCTCGACAAGCGCCTTTAGCCGGTCGACGGCCGCGAGGCGCTCCCGCAGATTCTTTTCCTTGGCCGGATCCTTGTGCCAATGCGCCCGCACCGAATCCTCAAACCGGGTCTGCGCCGAATACCTCCCCGAGAGCAGGCCCATGGCGAGCGGACCGCGCACCATCACGGCGATGCCGTGCTCCTCACAATAGGGCAAAAAACCGTCCTCGGCGGAACGGTTGAGGAGCGAGTAGTTGACCTGCACAACGGCGCAGCCGCCGCTGGCGTTGAAGCGCCGTAAAACGTCGAGGCTGTCCGTGGAGATGCCGTAGCTGAGGATGTGCCCGGTGCGCTTGAGATCCTCGAAGGCTTCGAGGTAAGCGGACGGGTCTTCGATGTCGCCCTCGTGGCAGAGGAGCGTGTCGATCCAGTCGGTGCGGAGGCGGTGCAGGCAGGCGTGCGCGCACAGCCGGAGCATGTGCGGGTTGTTCTTCGGCACGGGTGTGCCCTCGCGCTTTCCCCAGTTGCCCACCTTGGTGACGATGCGCACCCGGTGGCGGTCGCCCGCGAGGGCCTGGCCGAGCCGCTCCTCCGAGGTGCCGTAGGGAAATCCGTAGGATTCGGCCGCGTCGAAGAGCGTGATCCCGCAATCGAGGGCTTTGCGGATCGTGGTCCAGGCCGTGGCGTCGTCAATGGGTCCCCATTGACCGCCAATATTCCATGTGCCGAGGCCAATGGCCGAAACTTTGAAGCCGGTTTTTCCAAATTCACGGTAAAGCATGCCTCACGGAAACAAAGCGGAGGAAAAAGGTCAACGGAAGGATGGGTTGAACTCCGAGAGGCTGGGCAGCTCTACTGAAAACGCAGCCGCACGGAGAGCCGCGGAAAAACCGCTGCCGCGTCGGTGCCCGTGCATTCGGCGCGAACTCTGCCGCCGGGCGGCATGGCGGCGGCGGAGTTTTCGCGCGGATTGAGGCCGAGGGCGTATTCGAGCAGATTGAGCACGCCGTCGTCGTCGGGATCGGCGAGGTCGCCCGCGATTTCGGGAATCGCGCGTTCGGACTCGTCGAAATGCCCGGCGAGCGAGGCGTCCCTCTGCGGTGGCGCGGTGAGGCCGCGGATCATGCCGTCGCTTTTGCTGATGATGTAGAGTTCGCCGCAGTCGTCGATGGCGAAGCGAATGGTGGAGCGGCCCGAGGTGAGCATCCGGAGTCCGGCGGCGAGGTTAGGCTCTCGCGGAATCCCTCTATGATTGACGGCGGGCCTATCCGCCCTTTAGCCTCTTCTTAACGATCACCCGGCTTCCTGCAATGGCCCCTTCAGACTCGCCCCAACTTGGAAAAGTAATCCTGCTTTCGTCCGTTGCCGCACTGGGCGGATTCCTCTTCGGTTTCGACAGCGGAGTGATCAACGGAACGGTCAGCGCGCTTCAGGAATCGTTTGGAACCACGGCCATCGGGAGCGGCTTCAACGTTTCTTCGATGCTGCTGGGCTGCGCTGCGGGTGCCTTCATGGCCGGACGCATTGCCGACCTCTTTGGCCGCCGGACAGCGCTCTTTGTCTCGGCAATTCTGTTTATCGTGAGCGCCTTTGGCTCGGGCATCGCCACCAGCTCGGGGGAATTTGTCGTCTATCGGCTCATTGGCGGCCTCGCCGTGGGTGCGGCCAGCGTGATCTGCCCGGCCTACATTAGTGAGATCGCTCCCGCAAAATACCGGGGCCGCCTGGCCTCGCTGCAACAGATGGCAATTGTTCTCGGGCTCTTCGCCGCGTTTCTTTCCAACTATGTTCTGGCCGGTTTTGCGGGCGGGGCCTCCGCCGAACTTTTCTTCGGCTATCAGGCCTGGCGGTGGATGTTCTGGTCGGAGCTGGTCTTTGTCGCTCTCTTTCTGGTCGGGCTCTTTTTCATTCCCGAATCGCCGCGCTTCCTCGTGGCAGCCGGACGTATCGAGGATGCAGAAAGTGTGCTGGCGCGAATCGCCCACCCGCACGACGCGCCCGAAAAAGGGGAGGAAATCCGCCTCACGCTCAAGAGGGAACGCCGCCCGGCCATGCGGGATATCCTTGATGAAGCGACCCGAAAGGTGCGCCCCATTGTGTGGGTTGGGCTCGGGATCGCCGCCCTGCAACAGCTCATCGGCATCAACGTGGTTTTCTACTACGGCGAGGTTCTCTGGCGCGCGGCTGGTTTCACAGAAGGCGATGCGCTTCTCATCAACGTGATTGGCGGTATCATCAACGTGAGTGCCACGGTGGGGGCGATCCTCCTGGTCGACCGCTGGGGCCGCCGGCCCCTTCTGCTCCTCGGCGCGGTGGGTATGGCGCTCATGCTCGGCACCCTCGCCCTGGTCTTTGGCCGCGCGGAAGTCGCTGCGGACGGGAATCTCGCCCTGACGGGCGCGCAGGGCACATTGGCGCTCATCGCGGCCAATATGTATATCGTCTTTTTCGGCATCTCCTGGGGCCCGGTGATGTGGGTCCTGCTCGGGGAAATGTTCCCCAACCAAATCCGGGGTGCCGCCCTCTCGCTGGCCGGCTTATCGCAGTGGGGCACCAATTTCCTCGTCACCATGACCTTCCCCATTCTCCTCGCGTATATCGGCCTCGGCGGTGCCTATACGATCTACGCGGTCTTCGGGTGCGTGGCGGCCTTCTTTGCGTGGAAATTTGTCGCCGAGACCAAGGGGAAGACCCTTGAGCAAATGCAGTAACGGCTTCTTCAGCGCGCAACTTTTTCACGAGTTTGTTGATTCGGTCGCGCCCGGCTTCAGCCTGGACCCGGTCGCCACTGCGGGCGGCACCCAGTCCCCTCGCGTAATGCAAGAGAGCTTTGATCAACGCTCCGGCCAGGCGGTTGCGTCCCTGATCCAGTTTTCTACCCGGAGACCCGAAATGCGACGGAATTCGTCCTCATTATCCGTCACGAGGGTAAGGCCGAGAGCGCGGGCATGAGCCGCAATGAGCAAATCGTTGGGTCCGATGAGGGAGCCTTTTGATTCCAGACGAAAGCGGATGCCGGCATAAGCTGTATCGACACCTTCCTCGATGGGCAGAATGAGGAGATTGGCCAGGACCGTCTCCACATGGCGGGTCAGCTTCGCGGCCGCCCGCTTGCGCGCGCCATAACGGATTTCGCAGGCAACGATAATGCTCGTCGCGACCGACTCTTCGCCGACGGCCTCAATGTGCGTGCGCACCCGGCCGGTTGGATACCGCATGAGGTGAGAGAGGATGTTCGTGTCCAACAAATACCGGACGGATTCGCGGGCCATCGGCATCGATTCCTCAAAGGTTTACCGTCTCTATCGGCGGCAAATCAGCATCGACATCCGGAAACGTTTCCGAAACCGGACCAAGGTGATCCAACGCCTTCAGCAAACTGCCGGTTTTGCCGACGGGACGCAGAACCAGGCAACCCTCCTCCTGCTGGATCAGAACTTCATCCCCCTCAAATTCAAACGCTTTCGGTATGCGCACAGCCTGACTCTTTCCGTTGCGAAAGAGGGCCGCACGACGGGATTCGGAAAAGGCCCTTTTTTTCATATGCAAAAACATATGCACCGAGGCCCGCTCGTCAATAAGGGATTCAATGCGCCGTTCTTCAATACCCGCTCGACCGGTCCCGTCACTTCATTGCCCAGGTCACAGACCTCGACCGCGACCGCATCTACGGTGATGTCTTCGAGCGGATCGCCGGTTGGGGCTTCGACCATTTGCGGCTCCCGGTGGATGAGGAACAACTCTGGCAGGAAGACGGGCGCCGGGAACCGGAAGCCTTTGCCCTGCTCGAAGAGGCTTTGGGCTGGGCGCGCGAAGCGGGTTTGCGGGTTATTGTCGACCTGCACATTCTGCGCTCCCACTACTTTCTCGACAAAGACCCGCCCCTCTACCGCGACCCGTCGGAAGAACGGCGATTCGCCGGATTGTGGGAGGACCTGGCGGACGCCCTCGCGGCCCATCCATGCGACCAGGTCGCCTTCGAACTGCTCAACGAAGCGGTCGCCAAAGACCATAAAGACTGGAACCGCGTGGCCCATGCGGCTCACACCGCAGTTCGCCAGCGGCAGCCTGAGCGCTTCATTGTCCTCGGTTCGAACCGGTTTTGCCAATGCGTGACCTTTCCGCACCTGCGGGTGCCGGAGGACAAACGCACCATCCTCACCTTCCACTACTACAACCCGATGCTGGTGACCCACTACACCGCGCCCTGGGTCGGGCCGCTGCGGGACTACACCGGCCCCATCGACTATCCGGGCGACCTCATTCCGGCCGATCTCTTCCAAGCCCAGCCCGCGGAGCTGCGGGAAACGATGAAAGACAATGGCCTTCACTTTGACCTGGAAGCCATGCGGCGCGACCTCGCTTACCCGCTGGCCGTGCGGGAGAAAACCGGACTTCCCCTCTACTGCGGAGAATTCGGCGTCTACAAAGCCTGTCCGGATTCTGTTCGCCTCCGCTGGTTACGGGATATCCTCACCCTCCTCCGCGAGTATGGGATCGCCCACGCCATTTGGGACTACCGGGGCGCTTTCGGCATCGTCGACGAAAACCGCCAGCCCACCGCAATCCTCGAAACCCTCCGTTCGTGAACCTCCGGGTCCAGGCCATGCTCACGCCTTCGGCTACATCGGCAACGCGGCGGCCACCCGGCGCACTATCTATCTTTTCGATGGGCAAATCAATGAACAGGCGCAGCGCATCGGCTGCGAGCTTCAAGGGGTTCCAGTTGGAAGTTGGGGCATGGCTGGCGGAAAGAAGTGCTGCCGTCAGCGTTCGTCCGTCTCAAACCCCGCCACCCGCCCCTCCCGGAACTCCACGGTCTGCCGGGCGTAGGGACGCCGCACAATGTAGATCTCCGGGTAGACAAAAGGGTGCCGCGTCAAAACATA
The DNA here is from genome assembly GCA_020831585.1 of Opitutales bacterium. Classification (GTDB taxonomy): domain Bacteria; phylum Verrucomicrobiota; class Verrucomicrobiia; order Opitutales; family Oceanipulchritudinaceae; genus JAFIGE01. Next base: position 8,964 of record JAFIGE010000162.1, read on the forward strand.
TCTTCCTGGGTGCGGGTGGTTGTGGTAACGCGGGGGGAAATGGTAACGCGGGAAGGTATCGATAATTTCACCCTCGTAGCCGAGGTAGACCCATTTTTGCGACTCCCCTTCTCCCCGAACGACCCGCGTTTTGCGATCGGGACGGCCCCAGGCGATTTCCACCACTTCGGGGGTATCGCCAATTGCGATTTGACCGTCCAGAACCCGTTGCCGCTCCGTCTCGACGATGCCGGCAAGCGCGTAGGGGGCCGCCGCCGCCCGACTTTCGGGATTGGAGGCGCAACCCGCAACGAACGCGGCCGTTGCGGCGATGGTAAGGAACCAAAGGGCGGAAGAGGGTTTCATCTGATGTTCGAATCCCTGCTCTTTGACAAGATGGATTCAGGAACGAGGCTAAAGGGTCTCCTCGACAGAATGAACGATGCCGTTGCGAAAGATCACCCTGGCTTGTTCGGTCGTGGTGCCGCCGGTGGAAACTCCCACCCCGGTGCCGACAGTTGTTCGTCCGCCACCCCGTGCACCGCCGAGCCCCAGAGAGAGGCCGGGCCGGGAGCGCGTGTAGATCCATACGGTCTCCTCCGCTTGTTCCGTCGTGCGGGTGCGGGTGCGGTCCGGATTACCCAACGCAATCCGGACCATTTCTTTGTCGTATCCGGGTTCGACCCGTCCGGAAAGCAAGTTTTGACGGACCTCCGCCGGGTAGGAATCAAACAGGGCGCTGTCAGCCCGTGCCCGCTCCGAAGGCGTGGACTGGCATCCGGCGAAAAAGACAAGGGCGGCGAGAACGGCAAAGCCGGGGCGCAGGAGGGGGAAAAGCGTGACCATTCAAGAAGTTAATGCAGGAACACCGGAAACTCAAGCAGCTCCGTCGGCACGGCACGGTTGCACACAAATTACAGGACAAATTACACAAATTGCAGACAAATTACAGGACACCCATAATATATACTAGCCCGAAGCCCCGATGTCCGACCTGATGGCCTTCGATTTAGGAAGGTTCCCAACGAATAGCCAGGAGGAGAAATGACCATGGCCCGAAAATTTGTCTACCGCCCCCGCGAGGCGGGTGTTTTTCACTGCATCAACCGCTGTGTGCGGCGGGCTTTCCTGTGCGGCTGGGATGACTACTCCGGCCAGTCTTTCGAGCACCGGCGGGAGTGGGTGCGGGAGCGGGTGAACGGGCTGTGCGGGATCTTTGCGCTGGAGGTGGCGGCGTATGCCGTGATGCTGAGCTTGCGAAGTCCCGCCGAAGCGTAGCGTAGGGAACCGGGCGAAGCCCGAGCGGGAAGCAATCATGTCCATTTGGTTGTGCGGACACGTCCGGATGTGGTGTCGGGTTGGAGCAATGAGGAGGTGGCACGGCGTTGCTTGCGGACAAGGCCGAAGCAGTTGCTCCCGGCGGAGCGGCGACCGATGACGAGGGCTATTCGGCGGAGGCCGACATTCACCGGCTGCGGGCGGAGCCGTTTCTGGAGCGCAAGGCGCAGTCGATGGCCTTCCGGGGCAGCGTTGCGCGGGAGCTGGAGAAGGTGGGGGCGGTGTATCGGCGCGACCACTGCGAAGACGGAGTGGCGGCGGATTTCCTGGTCAAGCGGGCCGACGGGACGCGGGTCGTCCTGGAGTGTCGCTTCAATACGCAACGCGACTTCGAGCGCGCGATCGCCACGGCGGAAGTGCTGCGCGCGCGCCTGCGCTGCGCGGCGGCCTGGATCGTGGTGCCCTTCGATGCCGGGGATCTGGCAGCGATGGCGGCGGGAACGGGTGCGGAGGTGGTGGCGCTGGGGGAGCTGGGGGGG
>JAFIGE010000163.1 GCA_020831585.1 Opitutales bacterium
GTTTCCGCAGTGTGATCGTAGAGGCGGATAGCGAGGCGCAAAGGATGGTGGCGGCGTATATCGATTTGAACCCGGTGCGGGCAGGATTGGTGGAGGATGCGGGGGCCTACGGTTTCAGTGGTTTTGGGGAGGCTTGCGGGGGTGGCTCAGCCGCGCGACGGGGGATCGCCCGGATCGAGGGCAAGATGACGTGGGCGACGAAATGGCACGAGCGCTACCGTGCGCGGTTGTGCAGCCGGATGGGTCCGGGAATACGGCCGCGCCGGGGAGACCAGAGGGCTGAGGCATCTGGGGCAACGAAGGAGAAAGCGATGGCTGATGCCGTTGTGACTGAACTACCCGCGCTTCTCTCGGAAATCCGCGCTTTCAGTGAGGGCTGGGTGGTGGGGTCGGTTGGGTGGGTGGATAGCTTCTGCGCAGCTAACGGTTGGCTGGGCTTTCGGAGGGGAAGGAAAGCCAAACCGGTTCTGGAGGACGGCGGGGCTGATTTCGGTGAAGTCGCGACCGCCGCGAAAGGACGCTGAGGAAAAGCTGGCTCCCGGCGGCGTCGTTTTGATCAAAGTTCCGAATCACAATTGCCTCAACCGAAAGGTGCGCCAAGGGCGCTGGTGCGGATTTCGCTACCCGGATCAGGTGAACTATTTCACGCCGGAAACGCTCGGTGGCATGATCCGGCGTTCCGGGCTGACGCTGTACCGGATGCGTTGGTACGACCGCTGGCCCACGAATGACAATATGTATGCTGCTGCCCGCGCCGAGAGGCTTGCCTGAAACGACCTCGCCCGGAATCCGGGGGGGAGGGCCGACGGAATATTTCTGATTATTCGCTTGTCCGCTCTCCGATATGCCGCAGCGTCGGGCGGAAGTTTTGCTTTGGGGATCGATTAGGCGGGCTTTCCGCCAGTCCACCGTAATCCGCTTGGGTTGCGGTCTGGTGCGGCGCTTCGACTGCTGGCGCACGCGGCCGGACGATCTGTTCGTGGGGGAGAGACCGGTTGGCATGGTCTTCCCCGCCCTCTCTCTTCGCGGTGCCATCTGGCACGCGGTGGCCACTTTTTCGTTTTCACGCGTATCATGTTTAGGAATTTTTTCCACGGTTGGTTTATCAACGTTCCCAAAGACCTCGTTGCGGGGCTGGTGGTCGCGTTGGCTCTCATTCCGGAGGCCATTGCCTTTTCCATCATCGCCGGGGTCGATCCGCAGGTGGGGCTTTATGCGACCTTTTGCATCGCGGTGGTCACAGCTTTCGTCAGCGGGCGACCGGGGCTGATCAATGGTGCGACGGGGGCGATGGCCCTGCTCATGGTCGTGCTCGTCCGCGAACACGGGTTGCAGTATCTCCTCGCGGCAACGGTATTGACCGGCATTCTCCAAATCATCGCCGGCTACCTCCGCCTTGGGCAGTATCTGCGCTTTGTTTCGCGCTCGGTCATGACCGGATTCATTAACGCGCTGGCCATTCTCATCTTCATGGCTCAGCTGGCGGAGTTCAAGAATGTGGGCTGGCAAATGTATGCCATGGTCGCCGGGGGCCTGGGGATCATCTACCTCTTCCCGCGCCTCACCAAGACGGTGCCTTCACCTTTGGTTTGTATCGTCGTGTTGACCGTGATCGCGATCTTCGCGGGCATGGACCTGCGCACCGTCGGCGACATGGGCGAGCTGCCCTCGACCCTGCCCATCTTTTTCATGCCGGACATCCCGCTGAATCTGGAAACCCTTCTCATCATCCTCCCCTACGCGCTCTCGCTCACTGTGGTCGGCTTGCTGGAATCGCTCATGACCGCATCCATCGTCGACGACATCACCGATACCGACAGCGACAAGAATCGCGAGTGCGTTGGCCAAGGCGCGGGCAACATCGTGGCGGGCTTCTTCGGCGGCATGGCCGGGTGCGCCTTGGTCGGGCAGACCGTGATCAACATGAAGTCCGGCGGTCGCGGCCGCCTCTCGACTTTCTGCGCGGGGGTGTTTTTGTTGGCTCTCCTCCTGTTGCTCGGAGACTGGGTCTCGCGGATTCCGATGGCGGCGCTGGTCGCGGTCATGATTATGGTCTCGATCGGCACGTTTAGCTGGCAGTCGCTGAAGGACCTGCGGACGCACCCGAAATCGTCCAGCCTGATCATGGTGACGACGGTCGTGGTCGTCGTACTCACACACAACCTCGCCTACGGGGTGGGGGTGGGCATCCTCATGAGCCTCTTTTTCTTCGCCCGCAAGGCGGCCGCTCTTGTGCGCGTGGGCACCGAGATCGATGACAGCGGCGACGCCCGCACCTATTTCGTGGAGGGCAACGTCTTTTTCGTCTCAGCCGACCGCTTTGCCCGCGCTTTTGATTTCCGCGAAGTGCTTTCGCGCGTGACTATCGACGTCACCCGTGCACACTTTTGGGACATCAGTTCGGTGGCCGCGCTGGACAAGGTCGTCCTCAAATTCCGCCGGGATGGTGTTGAGGTTGAGGTGGTTGGCATGAACGAAGCCAGCGCGACGCTGGTCCGCCGTGTCGCCATCCACGACAAAGCCGGTGCCTCGGATGATCTCCCGCTCCACTAACCCCACGAAAGCCCCGCCATGATCCAAAACATCCTTACCTGCACCGACGGTTCCGTATACGCGCCCAGCGTCTATGACCTCACTGCCTGGGCGGCGAAACGCTCCGATGCAGCCGTCCATGTCCTCCACATGCTCGATCCCCGCACCAATGTGGCGGGAGCCTTTGATCTGAGCGGCAACCTCGAGCCCGGCACCGGGGCGGAGGTGATCGAAGAAATCGTGAAGATCGAGGAGACGAAGAGCCGCCTCCTGCGCGAGCGCGGCAAAGTGATTTTGACCAACGCCCGGAAACACCTCGCCGATGCCGGGGTCACCCGCGTCTCCGTCGAGCAGCAGAATGGACGGCTGGTGGAGTCCGTCACGCGCATGGAGAAAGAAAAACAGGCGGACCTCATCGTCATCGGAAAACGCGGGGAGGCAGCGGATTTCGACAAACTGCACCTCGGCTCCAATCTGGAACGGGTCATTCGCGGGAGCGCGCGGCCGGTATTGGTGGCGGCGAGGAAGTTCGTCCCCATTGAGCGCTTTCTCATCGCCTACGACGGCGGCCCCAGTGCGGAAAAAGCCATCCGCTTCGCAATGGAGCAGCCGCTCTTGGAAGGACTGGAGTGCCACCTCGTCCGCGCCGGAAAAATCGACGAAAAAGCCGAGTGGTATCTACAGGAAGCGGCGGGCAAATTGCGCGAAACCGGCTACACGGTGCACGCGGAAGCCATCGCCGGCACGCCGGAAACCGTCATTTCCGGGCAAGTTACGAAGCACGCGATCCAATTGTTGGTCATGGGGGCTTACGGGCACTCACGCATCCGCCAGCTCATGGTCGGCAGCACCACAACAGAGATGGTGCGCACCTGCCAGATCCCGGTGCTGATGTTCCGCTGAGCCGGGCGGTGGCAGCTCATATCTTGACCCGGAATTCGGCGGGTTACCGTGGAACCGTCGGGGGGCGTTCCTTTGCTGTTGACGCTATGGCGAAAACACGCGAAGCCTACCCGTTTTGCAATTCGATGAAAAAGGAACACCCCAAAAAGGACGAACCGGTCTTGCCGGTCGATCTGGACCCCGAAAGCGAGCTTCCGCCTGATGCGGATATCGAGGAGCGCTTTAACGAGTTTTGGAAGCGCAACGGGTTGTGGATCTTCCTTGTCGTTGTCTTGGTCGGCGGGATTGTCATCGGGCGGCAAACTTTTGAATACATCGGCGAGCGTCGCGAAACTGCCATTCAGGATGCCTTTCTTGCCCTCGATTCCTCCGCTGCGCGGATTGCTTTCGCGGAAGAACACGCCCGCCACACCTTGGCCGGCATGACGTGGATGCATCTGGCTGCGGAAAAATATGAGGCGGAAGATTTCACGCAGGCGGCGGGCTATTACGAACGTGCCGGCAGTGTGCTTCAGGGATCGCCGATGGCTGACCGGGCGCGCTTGGGCCGGGCCATGAGCTTGCTCATGCTGGGCGATGCCGCCTCCGCCGATGAATATTTGGAGGCCCTCTCCCTCGACGCACGCGTCCTCGATTCCACGCGCGCCGAAGCCGCCTACCACCAGGCCGTTATGCGCTGGGAAAAGGGAGATGTGGCTGCCGCCGGAGAGTCACTGGAGCGCATATTCGCTCTGGATGATGCCGCCATTTGGGAGCAACGGGCGACCTTCCTCCAAGATCGCATCCCCGGTCTCGCCGGAAGCCCAACGGGCAACGCCGTCGATTTTCGGTGACCTTTTCCTCTTCCCGGCAAAGTTAGCCGGGCTCCGCTTAGCCAAGTTTTCAAAAGCTTGGATGGAGCCGGAGGCCGATTAAAGAGGGCGTGGCTTGCTCGCCCTTCAGACACTCCCGCAGATCTGCACGCCGCTCCGCGCCAAGGCAAGAGCAGGGAAACGCAATTGGAAACGGCTTTCGACTCCCTTTCAGAGCCGCCCGAGGGCTTCGCGGATGTCGTGGAGGAGGGCGTGCGCCCGCTCCAGATCGTAGGAACGGCAGTCTTTTTCGAAACTGCGCAGCAGCCCGGTAAGCAGGGGTGCGTGGACAGCGGCGAGCGACTCGCGCCAAGCCCGCGCATCGGAAGCGGCGGAAAAAGCGTCCCCGATTTCCAAGTCGTTTCTCATCTTGATGAGAGATTGGTGCCCGCGCTCGATCCATCGGCGTTCGAGCTGTTGCGCCGCCGGACTTTGCTCGGAGGGGACCAACGGTACGTTTCGGGGCGCTTCGGGCAGCCAGCGGGCGAGAGAGGCCGTGAGCTTGGACAGGGAGACGGGCTTGGCGAGGTAGTCGTTCATGCCTGCCCCGAGGCAGCGTTCGCGGTCGCCCGCGAGGGCGTGAGCGGTCATGGCGATGATGGGTATCTGCGGATCGGGCGATCCATCTCTTCCGCTACGGATGCGCTGGGTTGTCGCGAGCCCATCCAGACGGGGCATTTGGATGTCCATGAGGACAAGGTCGTAGGATCTTGCGCGCAGGGCGGCGAGGACCTCCTGCCCATCGCCCACTGAATCCGCGCGCAATCCGAGCCGTCGGAGCAAACCAACGGCCACCACTTGGTTCACCTTGTTGTCCTCGGCTATCAGGATACGGGCTTTTAACTGCCCCGGGGTGAGCGCGGATGGGGAGGGTTCCCGGGGAACGGATGCGGCATTACCCCCGGGGGCTTCCTTGCCCGCGAAATCCGAGAAAACGCGACAAAGCTCGCGGTGGCGGATGGGTTTCGTGAGGAGGCGAGCATAGGGGTTGGGCTGCGGGGCCCCCTCGCTGCGGCCCGCTTTGAGCGGAGACAGTCCGATCAGCCGTGTGGAGGCGAGGGCCTTGTCGCCAAGGATTTCCATGGCCAGGCGGTCGCTGTGTTCGATCAGGTCACGGTCGATAAAAGTTAGGACATAGGCGTCATTTGCGGCTTTGGCTTCACGGAGAAGAGAGAGGGCAGTGGCCGCCGATTCCGCGGTATCCACCCGGGCCGCCAAGCGATGCCCGCAGGCGGTGAGCATGCGGCGTCCCGAAGGGGTGTCATCAACGACAAGGATACGCTGTCCGCTGATGTCGGGGAGCGGTGATGCGTGATCAGGTTCGGGATCTGCTGCCCTGCAGGGGAGGGTAAACCAGAACTCCGACCCGACCCCGCGTTCGCTCACGACGCCGATTTCGCCCCCGAGGAGTTCGATTATCTGATGGGAGATGGCCAGGCCCAGCCCCACCCCGCCGTATTTACGTGTGTTGGAGGTATCGACCTGGGAGAATTTTTGGAAAAGATCGGAGACGCGGTCGGAATCGATACCGATGCCGGTGTCCCGCACGGAGAAACGCAGGTAGGCGCGATCGTTGCCGGGCACGTGCGCTTCGGCGGTGACTTCGATCACCACCTCTCCCCTTTCCGTGAACTTGATGGCATTGGATACCAGGTGGCTGAGGACCTGGCGCAGGCGCCCGGCTTCGAGGTTGACCCACCGCGGGCTCTCTCCGGAGAGCCATGAGAAGATCTCAATGCGTTTCTCGCGTGCCGGATCGGCGAAGTCTTCCACCAGCGTATCGAGAAAGTGTTGCAGGCAGACATCGCTCCGGTCCTCCGCCAGTTGCCCGGCCTCGATTTTGGAGAGGTCGAGGAGGTTGTTGAGGAGTTTGAGGAGAGCTTCTCCGCTCTCGGCGGCAATTTCCGCGTATTGGCGCTGGGTCTCGTTCAGGTCTGTCTCGAGGAGGAGGCTGAGCATCCCGAGGACTCCGTTCATGGGGGTGCGGATCTCGTGGCTCATGTTCGCCAAAAAGGCAGCTTGGGCGCGGCGGGCCAAATCCGCCTGATTTCTGAGCATCTCGGCTTCCGCCCGCGTCACCAAGACCATCTGGTCTTCACCCGCATCCGTTTTGGGAAGGTGGTCCTCCGATGAAACGGACGGGAGCGGAGAGGCTTTTTGATCAGGATTTTGGCCGGACATGGAGGGAATTTCGAAAGAGACTTGAAGAAAACAGCCCAGTCTGTGCGCATTGAGGAGATAAGGGCAACTTCTTTGGCTGCGGTGCGGAGGCAATTTCGTTTTTTGCTCTTCTGCCTTGCATGTCAAGTGCTTGCTGTCGGGGAGCCCGGCTGCAAAAACACGTCCGGTCAGGACGTTTGGAAGCGCCTGCATGGCATTCGCCAAGACTTTTTGGATTTTACCGGTTGACAGCGGGTGCGGGATTGCCTTGATCGGGAGGTTTTTATCGATTCGTAACCCAACCCATGGCCAACCTAAAGTCATCCAAGAAGGACATTCGCCGCATCAGCCGCCGCACCGTTCGCAATCAAGCCGTAAAGAGCCGCTTAAAGACCCTCCGCAAGAAGACGGTGGGCGAACCGTCGGACGCCAACAAGGCCGCCTACGCTTCGGCGCTCGATAAGGCGGTAAAGACGGGCGTCGTCCACCCCAACAAGGTGGCGCGCGAGAAGTCGAAGATGGCGACAACGGGCCTTCACGCCAAGAGCCGCTAAGGCGGCTTTTCCGACATCCCCCCGACCGGCTCTCTCCCCGATACGGCGAGGGCCGTTTTTGTTTACGAGAAAGAAGCTTTCATGACCGCAGCAGAAAAACCGCTCATCGGCTTTCCGCCGCCCTTACTGGGGGAACGGCCTGCTCGGCTGCGCGTATTGCTCAATGATTTGGAGCGGGGATTGATCGTCGTGGAAAAGCCGGCGGATGTGCTCCCCCTGCCGGATAACTGGTATCGTCGGAATCCCGTGCTGGCCTATGCGATCAACCATCAGATCGAGGGGGGGAAACCGGAGTTGGAGCGCCTCGGTTGGAAGACCCCCCTGGTCGCTGTGCACACCTATGAACCGGAAATCGCCGGAGCGGTGGTTTTCAGCTCCTCTGAGGATGGGGCGGAACGGCTCCGCAACGAGTTGGCCGGGCTGCGATGGGAGTTTGTTTTCCGTTTTGTCGCGCACGGAGGCGGGCAAGCCCAGGAATTGCAGTGTTCTTTGCCCATTGCCAGGCACGAGCGGGACCCCCGGATGCTCGTCTCCCACCAGACGGGGAAGCGGGCGGCAACGGTTTTTCGGGCGGTGCGCAACCTGGGGCGCTATCGTGAATGGGAGGCGCGTATCGCTTATCCGCGTTACCATCAATTGTTTTTGCACGCTATGGAATCCGGGCTGCGGGTGATGGGTGACCTGCGCTACGCCCGTTTTCCGGTGCCGGGTCTGGCCGATTTCAAGCGGGATTACCGGCCGAGCCGCCGTTTTGAAGAGGATCCACCGCTTTTCGATTCGCCCCTCGTTCGCCTCGCTTCGCTTCGCCTGACAGATGGCCGGGGAGGCGAGGATCTCATCACCCTACCTCCTCCCCGAAAGTGGGACCGCGCCCTCCGCCTGCTGGAGGAATTTAGCGGGCAGTCTCGGTGATTCGCGATTCGCGGATGAGCGTGACGCGGATGGTCCCGGGATATTGCAGCTCCTCCTCGATCTGACGCCGGATCTTCCGCGCGAGGGCACGGGCGGCATCGTCGGTGATGCTTTCGGGGCTCACAATGACGCGGATTTCGCGGCCCGCCTGGATCGCGTAGGCATCGACCACTCCCTCGTGCTTCTTCGCCAGCGTTTCCAGATTGCGCACCCGCTGGATATAGCTGTCGATACTTTCCGCCCGCGCTCCGGGACGCATGGCGGAGAGGCTGTCGGCAATAATAACGAGCGGTGTATAGGCACTCTCGGCATCGATTTCGCCGTGATGCGCGGCAATAGCATTGAGCACCTCGGGGGGCTCTGTGCCAAAGCGTTTCATGTAGCTTGCCCCGGCAGCGGCATGGCTGCCGCGGTGTTCTTCGTCGAGCACTTTCCCGATGTCGTGAAAGAGACCGGCGCGTTTGGCGATTTCGACATCCAGGCCAACTTCAGAAGCCATAAGGGCGCACAGGTTGGCCACCTCGATGGAATGGTGGAGGAGATTTTGATTGTTGGAGAGCCGGTAGTGCATACGTCCGAGCGCGGTGATCACCTCCGGGTTCACGCGGGAGAGGCGCAAACGGCGAAGTGCATCCTCCCCATAGTGAATAACGCTCTGTTTCACTTCATTCTCCGCTTCAGCGACAGCTGCCTCGATGGAAGTCGGGTGGATTCGCCCGTCCTTGAGAAGCGCTTCGAGGGCGACACGGGCAATCTCCCGGCGAACCGGATCAAAAGAAGAGACAAGCACGCTGTCCGGGGTCTCATCAATGAGCAGGGTGGTGCCGGTAACCATTTCGAAGGATTTGATGTTGCGCCCTTCCCGACCAATGATCCGGCCCTTCATGTCTTCGCTGGGAAGGCGTACGATGGCGGCTGTGATGTCGGTCTGCGGAAGACCGGCGAGCCGCTGCATCGAGGCAAGGAGTATGTCCCGCGCTTGCCGTTGGATTTCGCGCTCGGAGCGTCCCAAAAGGGTCGTGCGCATCTCGCGGATTTCATCTTCACACTCCGCCCGGATATCGTCTTTCAGAGCGTTTTTGGCATCCTCCTTGCTTATCCTGGCGAGCTTAACAAGTTGGGCGCGGCGGTTACGGATCTCCTCGCGCAGCTCGATGTCGCGGGCTTCGACCGAGCTAACCATGGATTCATAGGAAGCGCGGCGTTTTTCGAGGGCATCCCGCTCTTTTTCCGCCCCCATTAGAGCCGAAAGAACCTCATCTTCTTTTTGCTGGAGGTGCAATCGATCTTCGGCGAGGGCGCGTTCGGCGGCATCGCGTTTGCGCTCAAACTCCAATTCCAACCGGGAAATCGTTTGATCGACTTCCAGTTTGGCCTCACGCTGGGCGAAGTTGATCGCTTGATCCGCTTCCCGGCGAATTTGCTTCTGGCGAAAGTGCCACCAAGCCCAAAAGAGCAGGCCGACCACTCCCCCACCCAGCCCGAGTCCGGTGAAAAAGGATGGGTCTTGGAAGCTTTGGAGGGTCGCCATTCCCACAATACATGGTGGTTTCCCTTGGATAATCAATCGCGGATTCCCCAGCTTTACCGCAAAAAAACAAGGGAAGCCTCACTCAGCGGCGGCGCTGCGGAAGGCGGCGATGGCGTCCTGAGCCTGCGAAGCGGGGCTGGCCGAGAGGTCGCGCCAGGCAATCTTGCCATCAATGACGAGGAAGGACTGGCGGCTGAAGAAGCCCATGAAGGCATTGCCCACACCAAAAGCTGTCCCGAGTTCGCGTTCGGTATCGGCAATCAGGGAAAAGGGAAGGTTGTGGTTGTCGCGGAAGCGACGCTGGGCTTCGACACTGTCTGTGCTGACGCCGAACACCGTGAGGCCAACATCCTCAAGCTCGGCAAAGTGGTCACGCAGGTTGCAGGCCTGCCGGGTGCAGCCCGGGGTGTCGGACTTTGGGTAGAAGTAAATGAGCACGGGCCCCTTTTCGTAGAAGGTGCCCAGATCAATGGACTCACCGGTTTCGGTGATCACGGTGAGACGGGGGGCGGGTGCGCCCACATCAAGGGGATCACCCCGTCCAAAGAGGAAGGCTGGAATCATAATGGCAATAGTGGCGGTGAGAAGAAGATAAAGACGTCGGCGGGGAGGAAAAATTTTCATCCATCTAGGATGCGATGGCTTGTTTCGCCGGGCAAGCACCCGCCTCACTTTTTTGGCGGAAAAATACCGGACCGGGCCCTATCCAGAGAGGGCGGGAGCGGGAGAGTGATCACAAAAGTTGTCACATTTTTCAGTGGCGTTTCACCACGATTGCGACGCTCGCGAAGTCGGCACCCCCGTCCTCCACGAGCGGTTGGGGCTTCCTTCCCCTTCGAAAGCCCAGCCAGCCATTGACCGCACAGAAGCTTTCCACCCAGGCTACCGACCCCACCACCCAGCTCTCACTGAAGGCGCGGATCTTAGAGAGAAGCCCCGATTCTTCCGCCAGACCCGCTCCAGGTATCGCTTTCTCCTTCGTTGCACCGGCTGCCGGGCTCCTCTGGTTTCTCCGAAGAGGCCGCATTCCCGGACCCAGCCGGCTGCACAACCGCGCACGGTAGCGCTCGTGCCACTTTGTCGTCCAGGCCATCTTGCCCTCGATCCGGGCGATTCCCCGCCGCGCGGCGGCGCCACCCGCGCAAGCCTCCCCGAACCCGCTGAAACCATAGTCGCCTGCATCCTCCACCAAGCCCGCCCGCACCGGATTCAAATCGATATAGGCCGCCACCATCCTTTGCGCCGCCG
>JAFIGE010000164.1 GCA_020831585.1 Opitutales bacterium
GGCCGCTTCCGTAGTCGACCTGCTTCAGCGGTCGACCCGAGGCGGAGGCGCGCGCTTCCCGTCCTTCGCGCGCCCACCTCGTCGCCCGCGACACCCGGAAATTCGAAGCCGTCTCTCCGGCGCGGTCCGGGGATGAATCACCCGGACTACCTTTTCGCCACAGCGACATTCGCCACGCGAACCTGCCGGAACTTCCCCCGTAAGGCCGGGGTGCCTGATCGTTTTCGCGGCGGCCCTTCCAAGGGGCAGGGTGTGGTTTGCCGGCTACCAGCGCCTTATCCCCCTGTACTCACCTGAATCGGCACAAAACGAGCCGGGCCGCTTCCGTAGTCGACCTGCTTCAGCGGTCGACCCGAGGCGGAGGCGCGCGCTTCCCGTCCTTCGCGCGCCCACCTCGTCGCCTGAGCCACACGGAAATTCGAAGCCGTCTCTCCGGCGCGGTCCGGGGATGAATCACCCGGACTACCTTTTCGCCACAGCTTCATCGATCTCAGCAAATCCTGCCCTTTCCGGAGCGGGTGCGGGTTCTCGACGTGGGAACGGGCGGCGGCTTGCCCGGTCTCCCGCTGGCTATCGCCTTCCCCGCCTCCCTACTTTCAGGACAAGTTTTTGATACACTTTCGCCACAGCGACATTCGCCACGCGAACCTGCCGGAACTTCCCCCGTAAGGCCGGGGTGCCTGATCGTTTTCGCGGCGGCCCTTCCAAGGGGCAGGGTGTGGTTTGCCGGCTACCAGCGCCTTATCCCCCTGTACTCACCTGAATCGGCACAAAACGAGCCGGGCCGCTTCCGTAGTCGACCTGCTTCAGCGGTCGACCCGAGGCGGAGGCGCGCGCTTCCCGTCCTTCGCGCGCCCACCTCGTCGCCTGCGACACCCGGAAATTCGAAGCCGTCTCTGCGGCGCGGTCCGGGGATGAATCACCCGGACTACCTTTTCGCCACAGCTCGATCAATCTCAGCAAAAGCTACCAGCCCTCACGGGTTTGGCCCAGTTGCAGGTCAACAGCACCCTGGGCAGCTCCGGCATCCGCCGCCTGGGTCCCGCAGGTTCTCTCCTCATCGCTCAACCCCTCACTCAACCACGCGGGCAGCACGTCCTTCTGCGCCTCGACCAAGTCCTTAAACACAGCTTCCGCCGTCGCCAGGGAATTAACGATAGGATCTATAGCGAGTGCCCGCACGAGAAGCCGCGGATCCTTCCGCAAGTATCCCTCCACCGTCAGCTCGTGCGTTTCCAGAATCCGGTGCTGCAACGAGACCAGCCCGCAGGGCATGGCAGGAGCCGGGATCGGACGCGGGCCACGGCGGTCGACGATGCACTCCAGCTCCAGCAATGCTGCCTCCGGCAGATTCGGCACCGCCCCCATGTTGGGCACGTTGACATAGAAATGCTCCCCGGAATCGTTCCAGATCGCCTGAATCACATCCGTGGCATGGTCAGAGGCTCCCTTTTCAAGGAACTCGCTCACCGGCCTTTTCCCCGAAGTCAAGGCCTCGATATCGGCCCACATTAGCTCCGTGATTCGGGTCCGCTCCTCGTGCTCAAAAAGTTTCAGCGGCGGGGCCGGCTCATCGTCCACGTGCACCCCGTATCCCTGCCAATAGGGCAGATATTCCTTGGTGTGCGCCGTGCAGACCGGGATCGCCCCGAAGACATCAGCCAACTGCGCACTGATCCGCGCATTCAATAAGGATTTCGCATACGCATCTTCTCTCTCGGTCGCACCTTTCCTGCGGATGGCTTCATGGATTTCGCTAAGGACATCCCGCCCGTGCAGATCCGCCTCGATCAACCAGGTGAAGTGGTTCACCCCCGCGATGCGCATACGGAAATCGCGAATTTCCTCCTCCTCCCGCCCGATGAGCTTGAGGTAATTTTTTTGCAGGTGGGGAATGTGCAAACTGTCGCAAAGAGCAAACCAGGGCGTGCGGCAGATTTTCTGCAAAGCCATCCCGAAGACCGCCGAGGGGTTGATATAGTTGACCAGCCAAGCCTCCGGGCAGAGGCGCTCGACCTCGCGCACAATGCGGTGGATTTCGTCAAACTCGCGCAGGGCCCGGAAGACGCCGCCGGGCCCAATCGTATCCCCCGAGCACATGCGGATGCCGTGGCGGGCACTGATCTGCACATCCACACCGCGGAAGTGCGCATTGCGCTTGGAGAAACTCAGGATAACAAAATCCGCCCCCGGCAAAGCGTCGCGGAAGTCGGCGTGGGCACTGATGGCATGGTCGGCCCCGCTCTCGGCGCGCACCTTGCGGGCGAGCGCTTCCATCCCCGCGAGGTGGTTCGGATCGGTGTCGACGAGGGCCAGGTGGCCATTCGTCAGCCCCTTGAGGCGATTCATGGACCAAATCAACTTGCGGCCGAAAAAGAGACTACCGGCACCGATGATGACAATTTTGGGATGTTTTTGCATGGGTAAAACGGGGATGATGGAAAAGGAAGAGTCTAGCACATCCGGGCGTCGATTCACCTTGCCCATTTCAAGCCTTTTTTTGATATTTTCGCGCATGACCTCCCTTCCTGCACTTCGTCCCGCCCCATCAAGACCATGCAACTCCTCCGCCTGAATGCTGGCGAACGCCACTATGGCGAATCTCCCTTCCCCGGGCAGGTGCGCCACCACTGGGAGTTCCAGGCAATCCTTTCAGGC
Organism: Opitutales bacterium; assembly: GCA_020831585.1. Lineage (GTDB taxonomy): Bacteria > Verrucomicrobiota > Verrucomicrobiia > Opitutales > Oceanipulchritudinaceae > JAFIGE01. The sequence continues at coordinate 2,659 of JAFIGE010000164.1, forward strand.
CGTGCCCGCACCACCCCCGATGATCGGGAACCGGGCTGCACATCTCCCAAACTCTATATTTCCGGCCCTCAATCCACCCATGGATGGACCGACGACCGCGGTGGTCGGAGCGAGATCGCGGTGATGCACTTCACCCGCGTGCCCGAAGCCTTCCACAAATGGGTTCCATTGGACGGAGGCCTTTGCCTCCCGCTTGGCCCCGAGAGCCTGCGCGTCTTGACATTTGCGCGCACACATTTGGAACCCCACTACCGCCGCCCGCGCACGAGCACGGAAGCGGCGGTGCGGGGTGTCCTCTACCTTTTCCTCGAAATCGTTCTCGCCGCGCAGGCCTCGGGGGAGCCCCCGGCGAGCCGCCGTGACCGTTACCATCAGGAAAAAATCCGCCAGGCGCTGCATTACTACGAGCAAAACCTCTGGCGCGATCCCTCCGTCGACGCCGTGGCCACCGCCATCGGTCTATCGGCCTCGCAAATGCGGCGCATTTTCCGGAGTGCACTCGGCCTATCTCCTCATGAGGCCCTGAGCCAACGCCGCATGGAACGCGCCACGAACCTCCTCCGATCCGGCGAATCCGTTACCTCCGTTGCCCACACTCTCGGCTTTAGTGAAATCAGCGCCTTCAGCCGGGCCTACACCCTGTGGGCCGGCCAGCCGCCCGGAAGCCAAAAACCGGCTCTCCGGAGCACAACATAGCGATTTGCACCAATCAGGCTTGGCGGGAAGCGGCCATCCCGCCCGCCCGAGGGGTCACGCTGATCGCAGATTTGCCTGCAAGCGGGTGGCCCGCCGCGCATACGCCGAAAAACGGATATCTCGTAGAGATCAGTCCTCGCCACCGCCTGCTCGCTCGGCTTGACGGGCGCGGAATCGAGTGGCTTCGGCCCTTCGGATATTGGGGGAGCGAATCTCCCCAAGTGGCAAAGTAATCACACCACCAACCTGCAGGATCTCCTCTTCCGTTTCCATTTGGCGTTGCGCGAGGACTTGCTGACGCTCCCGCAAGACCTCGTTCTCCTGACGGAGACGCGCCAGCTCTGCCTGACGCTCGGAGAGAGTGCGCTGAAGAGCGGTCACTTCCTCCGGATCGGCGGACTCGGCAGCGGCAGCAACGCGGGCTTCTTCAAGTTCACGCAGGCGACGGGCGGCTCTTTCCTGCGCGGCCGCCAGAGCTTCCATCCGCTGCGTGAGGGCGGCAGCCTGCTCCTCCGCCTGGCGGCGCTCAGCGGCTTCGCGCTCAAGACGACGGTTCAGGGCGGCAACCTGCTCTTCGCGTTCGGCGGAGAGTTGAGCCGAGCGCGCTTCAGCCATACGGTGAGCCTCCTCTGCGGCGGCAAGCGCGGCAGCCTCCGCAGCCGCAGCCGCATCCCTCTCTTCCACGAGACGGTCGCGATCCGCTTCAAGAGCTTGCAGGCGAGATGCCTGCGCAGCCTCCGCCTCCGCAGCCTGCTGGCGGTCGCCGCAACCGGTGAGAAGAAAAACAAAGAAGAAGACAAAAGGAACAATGAGCGTTTTCATAACCGGATCTGGATTTAAATGATGGGATGAACATACGGGGTTTTGTGACACTGTGCAATGAGAACCCGTTTTTCCGTGCAAAGTGACCGGCAGGCATAAGCCCGGGTCCTCCGATCCACCGCGATTTCACCCGCTGCGTCCGCTCTCCATCTCCCAATGCTCGAATGCGCCATGGGCACGAAATTTAACGGTTTCGCAGTTGACGTCCGTGCACCGATATTCGAGTTTTACCCCATTCAAGGCGCGGTAGCCAAGTGGTAAGGCCGGGGACTGCAAATCCTCTATTCGGCGGTTCGATTCCGCCCCGCGCCTCCATTTATCGCCTCGGCCCGTGGCATTGATTATCGGGCGACGCCGCCGATTCCGCGTTTTTCCAGTTTCCGATTGGGGACAAGGGGGGCTTTCCTGTCCATTCCAACATCAAGATAAAAGCAGAATCAACGATGAGCGCCGGCAAGACTGGCCGCTCATTAGAACGGGTGCCCTCCCCTCATTCTTTTGATCACGTGCGGTCGTACAGGGTGTAATCACAAAGTTTATCAGGCGCTGCGGCCCCTTGAAACAGAATCCACAAACAATTTGGCCTTGGAAACTTTTTTTAATGTTCTGAATATTGCAAAATTGACAGAAGCCAGGCAGATGTTTGGGTCGCGGTATGAACAGTAAATATTGCAGGCGGCTACGCTATCCACGATTAGCTTGCCACCACCTTATTTCGAGGGTGGTGCAGAAAAGGCGGTTGATGGATGAGGAGGTCATTCTGAGGCATAACGGAGACTCCGCTGAGGGCATCCGGCACCGCTTGAAGGTGCGGATGGGGGATGTGTCGGTCTTTATGCGCGGGAAGTGAAGACGCGGTTTACTTTATGGTATAATCGGAAGCGCGGGACCGTGGGGACTTTCTGGGCGGAGCGTTTCCGCAGTGTCATCGTGGAGGCGGATACGGCGGCGCAAAGGGTGGTGGCGGCCTGCATCGATTTGAACCCGGTGCGGGCGGGTCTGGTGGAGGACGCGGGTGAATATGCTTTCAGCGGTTTCGGGGAGGCGTGCGCGGGTGGCTCGGGCGCTCGGCGGGGGATCGCCCGGATCGAGGGCAAGATGACCTGGGCGACGAAATGGCACGAGCGCTACCGTGCGCACGAGCGCTACCGTGCGCGGTTGTGCAGCCGGATGGGGCCGGGAATGCGACCTCTTCGCAGAGACCAGAGGAGCGCAGCAGCCGGTTCAACGAAGGAGACAGCGATGCCCCGAGCGGGTCTGGCGGAAGAGTCCGGGCTTCTCTCGAGTATCCGCGCTTTCAGTGAGAGCTGGGTGGTGGGGACGGTTGCTTGGGTGGAGAGCTTCTGTGCGGCCAATGGCTGGCTTGGCTTTCGAAGAGGAAGGAAGCCCCAACCGCTGGTGGAGGACGGCGGTTCCGACTTCGCGTCGGTCGCGACGGTGGTGAAACGCCCCTGAAAAAGGTGACAACCCTGGTGATTACACCCGGTTGTGCAAAGATCTTGCCTTTCCGCTTGATCTCCCGGCGGCGCTTATCCAAGGTGGTCGGTTTTCCATCGATTTCTCGGCATGGTCAACATTCTCATCACTTTCCTCACGTTCGTTCTCATTCTTGTCAGCATCTTCATGGTGCTGGTGATTTTGATGCAGCGGGCGAGCGCGAACGCCGGCTTGGGCTCCGCTTTCGGCGGCGGTGCAGCCGAATCAGCTTTCGGCGCGGAGACAACGAACATTCTCACTCGGCTGACACGTTGGAGTGCTTTCGCCTTCTTCGGAATTTCGCTCGTTCTCTATGTGCTCTGGCTGGAACGCTCCTCAGAAGCACGCCGCGGAGAGGATGCGGTTCTGCCCACAATGCCCATTCCTGCAGGGGCGGACTCGCTCGATATTCCCGCATCGATGGACCCGGATGCCTTGCCTCCGGTTGACGATGACTCGGTCCAAACACCCGCTCCCTGATTTTTCCGGACGGGGGCGGGGGCTTATCTGTCCAAGGCCGGTTTGAATGCGCAGACGGCCCCCGATCAAATGGGCGTGAGGCCAAAACGCTCCGGGCGCAGCGGCTCGGGAATCCTTTCCCCATGACGCAAAAACCGCACGAGCCGACTGGCAATCCAGGGAGCAAGGAGGGCTCCTTTTGAACCAAGCCCGTTAAAGACGAGTAAGCGGGCATCTTCCGGGTGAGGCCCGGCATAGGGGAAACGATCGCGTGTGGCCGGACGCACACCGGCCTTGTGCTCCACAATGTGCATGGAAGGGGGCGTATGAAACATCTTTGGAAGGCTCCCCCTCAGCTCGGCCTCTCCATCCGTAGACGGCGAAAATGCATCCGCGCGCAGCTTTCGGTGGCCCTCCCCCAGGGAGATACCCCGATCATAAGTCGACCCCATGCGGAAGCGCCCATTTGAGGTGGGCAGGAGCCATTTCTCATGGTGGAAGACGGCCTCCGGCAGTTGCAGCTCCGGCGAAGTAAAGGTAAGCGCCTCTCCTTTGACGGGACGAAAGCGCAGGCTGCCGAACCAGGGGTTTTCCAAAACACCGATTCCCTCACAAAAGACCACCGCCTTGGCCCGAATCCGCCCGTCGTAAATCAACCCGGGACCACTGCGGTCAAGCCGGGCATAAGAGAACGGGGCCGCTTCCACACAGCCCGCCTCTGCGTGGCTATGAGAGAGCGCATCCAGCAACGGAGGAATTTCCAGATGCCCTGCTCCACTGATAGTGAAGAAGCCGCGCGGTTGGACAAATCCGCCCAATGGCTCTTCGGAAGACCGAACTCCCGAAAGAAAGGCGCGATAACGCGTATCCTCCAGACGCTTGGCATGAAACACCTCCTCCGAAGGATGAAGAAAGAACCGGTGCAAGGGCACCCGGCGCAAGACCGAGACGCCCAACTCAGCCTCCATTTGGCCGTAAACGGAAAACGCGCTGGCCAGTTGCGCCTCCACCTCCCAGCCAGCCGCCAGGCGTTTGCCTGTCACCGGGTTGAGCACTCCCGCCGCCACCCGTGAAGCTGCCCTCGCGGGATCGCCCGGAAACAAACGGACCACGGCTCCGTCGGCCCGTAGCAACCATGTCAGCACGGCTCCCGCCAAACCATCACCCACCACCATGAAATCGGCATCAAGCACCCTCATTCGGCGAGCCTCCCACACTTTCCACATACCGGCCAGCCGTTTCCAAAGCGTCGCCCGCAGATCCAACAAGCTGGAAATGAGCCGCTCCGTCTATCCACCCATCACTCATGCGACCCACCCCGGTCTTCAATCCCGGCGGAGGGACTCGTGGAAGCGCTTGAGGTTGCGGGGAATGACAGAGGGCGGATAGGCGGTGCGGAAAGTCTCCCCGAAAAGCCGCCGGTGGACGCGGTTGTTGCGGAAGATGGCGTCGTCGGCCGCACCGGTCTTGCGAAAGCGCAGGGTGACCAGAGAGGATGTGATGACCACGGACGTGGAGTAGAGAATCGGCAGCCAGAGCATTTGGCTGCGCAGAGGCTCCTCGAAACTGAGCAGAATCACGGCAAAGGCGATGGGGCCGTTTTGAATGCCGGTTTCGAGGCTGATGGCGCGCTGCTGCCGGGGTTCGACCCGCCAGAGTGCGGCGAAACCAAAGCCGAAGGCGAATCCCGCGAGGCTCAGAGTGATGGCCCCCGCGTAAAGCGTCCAGGGTGTGACAACAAAGAGCGCCCCGTGGCGGATCGCGACCGAGCCGAGGAGAAAGAGGATGACGATGACGGCCATGAACCCGGCGGTATCCTCGGCGGTCTTGGCCCAACCAGGAGAGAAACGCCGAAGGATCATGCCGCCCCCCACCGGTAGCAGAACAAGAAAGAGTGAAATAACGATATTGATATGAGGGATGACAAATCCCGTTTCCGCCCCTTCGGCGAGCATGGCTTCGTCGATCTGTTTGGCGAAACCGGAGGCATAGAGATCGAGAAGCAAGGGCATCATGATGAGCGCGAGCACGGTGGAGGCGGCGGTCATCGAGATGCTCAGGGCGACCGATCCCCGCGCAAAGTAGGCAAACATATTGGAAGTCGTGCCCCCGGGGAGGCACCCCACCATGATGAGGGCGATGGCTTGCGGCGGCGGAAGCCGCAGGAGCAGGGCCAGCCCGAGCGCGATGAGCGGCATCAGCCCGAACTGTGAGAGGAAACCGATGATCACACCTTTGGGTCGGCGAAGGGCGTCGGAAAAATCGCGCGGAGTGAGGCTCGCGCCCATCCCGAACATGATGATGAGGATCATGATGGCGAGCAGCGCCTGATCCCCCGCATTAAGGAGTTCGCGGTCAATCTCGATCATCGCCTGCCTCCTTTGCGCGCGCTTCCGCCAGTCTCGTGGGGATACATGGAGTCGATCAGTTCCCGGTGTTTTTCCGCCACCACATGGCGTTTGAGCTTTTGCAGATTGGTGAGTTCGTCGCCCACGGAGAAGTTATCGGGGAGGATGCGAAAGTCCCGGATGAGTTCATATGCCTTGAAGCCCTTGGCGGTGGAAACGCGCTCGCGGATTTCCTGCGCCAACGCGTCGTGCAGCGCCTTCCCGTCGAACTCCGTCGCCGCTTGCTGCGTGGGCACGATGAGCGCCGTGAGAAAACGCCGGTCCTGCCCGACCACCATGACGTGTTCGATGAGGTTTGATTGGCCGAGGCGGGCCTCAATCGGTCCCGGCTCGAGGTTTTCGCCACTCGAAAGGACGATGGTGTCTTTGCAGCGACCCACGATCCGGAGGCAGTCATTGAAGGTGATCATCCCGAGGTCGCCGGTGCGGAACCAGCCGTCGTGAAAGGCCCGATCCGTCCCCTCCTTGTCCTTGTAGTAGCCGCGCATCACCTGCGGTCCCTTCACCTCAATCTCCCCCTGGCGACCACGGCCAAGGTGGGGGGCGCTTTCGTCGGGATAGAGAATTTTTCCGGTATCCAGATCGGCGATACGCACGGATGTATCGGGCAGGAGAATACCCACGGTCCCAATGACGAGTTTTTTCTCCGTGCGCACGGCGATCACGGGAGAGGTTTCCGTAAGACCGTATCCTTCGAGGACGGGGATGCCGAGATAGTTGAAAAATTGGTCCACTTCGCGGGGAAGCGCCCCGCCGCCGGAGACCGAGGCCCGGAACTGACCGCCCACGACGAGCCGCAATTTCTCCAGCACGGCGGCATTGAAAAACCCATACCAGGGCAAAAGGAGGAACCAGCGCAATGCGTGAAAGACCATCCCTGCGGCCTCCGCCACCGGATGGACGGGCTTCAGGAAGAGGTGGCGGCGGGTCAGGTAAAAGACGGACTCTTTGTAGTGATGCGCGAGGAAGTAGGCTGTGTGAAAGAGCGCGCGGCGCACCGGGTGGGCTTCGCGGGCGCGCTTGAGTATGCGTTGATGCAGGTTCTCCCAAAGGCGTGGGGCCGATCCCATGAAGGTCGGTTCCACGTTGGCCAGGTCCTCCGCGAGGTGGCGCGGGTTGGTGTAGTAGGTGCAACAGCCCCGGCTGATAGAGAGCACTTCGAAGACCCGCTCATACACATGCCATATCGGGAGAATGGAGAGCACCCGGTCGGTGCAACGAATGTCCATGCGGATGTTGTTCATCTGCGCGATCATATTCGCATGCGTAAGCATGACCCCTTTGGGCACGCCCGTGGTCCCCGATGTGTAAATGAGGGTGAAGAGGTCCTCTCCCCGGATACCAGCGATCCGTTCCTCCGCCCGGCGGTCGCCCCGAGCGCGCAACTCCGCCCCTCGTCCCAGCAGATCGGCCAGGCGCAACACACCCGCCGGGGCGTCATCCACCGGTTCGAGGAGGATGAGTATCCGGAGCTGGGGCAGTTTCTCCCGAAGGGGCTCGATGCGCTTGAGGAGCTGGCGGGTTTCGACGAAGCTCACGCGAACTTCCGCGTGTTCGAGAATATACGCGATCTCCTGATCCGTCACATCCCGTCCGCGCGGCACATCGGCCGCTCCACAGAGCTGCACACCGTAGTCGGCAAGGATCCACTCAAACCGGTTGTCCCCCAGAAGCCCCACATGCTCGCGGGCTTCCACACCCAGATCGATAAGCGCCGTGGCGAGGCAGAGGCCCCTTTCATACAGCTCACGAAAACTCACCGGCTCCCAGCTCAAGGCCTCCTTGCGGCTGGCGAAAGCGGGCAGGTCCCCGAACAACTCGGCCGCGTGGCCGTAAAGTTCGGCGAGATGGCGGCCGGTCGCGCGAAGGGGTTCCATTCCTTCAGAAGCATCTGTATTTCCTCTAGCGCTTAGCAAGTGAAGAATCTCTTGATGGGGGCATTAGTTCGGAAAATGTTTTATAATTCAGAAATTTTAACTTGCTTAAATCTTGGCATTTGGGAGGGTGGAGTGATGGGAAGATATACGAAACGACCGGCTGTGGAGGAAGAGGTGTGTGTTCACGCGATGTCGAGGGTTGTGCAGAAGCGCTTTTTGATGGACGACCGGGGGATGGAGGAGATGCGCCGGATTCTGCGCACGCAGGCGGC
>JAFIGE010000165.1 GCA_020831585.1 Opitutales bacterium
ATGGGGGTTTTGGGGTTGGGGGGGTGGGGGGTTAGCAAAAAACGCGGCCGGGGGTGCGAGCGCCGGGGCCGCTGGAAAGAGAAAAGACGCAGTCAGCGGTCACCGACGGCGACGCCAGGCGACAAAGCCAAGAGCCAGGAGGCCAAAGAGGGCCGCGTAGACGCGGGGTTCAGGGATGGCGATGAGGGCGATGTTGTCGACATTGGTACGGTGATCGGTGCTCCAGTTTTGAACTCCTCCTGAAAAAGTCAGCCGAACAATCGCTTCATCCGCACCGGCAAAAACCGTTCCAAAATCAATCTCATGGGTTGCCCAGGTTCCTTGGGCTATTGACTGCAAGCTTCCGATGTTGGTGAAACTAGTTCCTCCGTCTGTCGAGTAGCTCGCCTGATAAGCACTCACCCCATTCGCAACCACCCGATTGATGGCAAAGGAAAGGGAGACGGGCTGATTGATCGAGGAGGCATCAAAAGCGACCGACATGGTGGCGCCGTTGGACCGCTCCCCGCGGCTGAAGGCAAAGGCGTTTCCAGCCACGGCAGGATCGTTAACAAGATCGTTCACGGTGGTGCCCTCCGCCAGCACCCCGAAAGTTTGTGCGCTCGCCGTGTCCGCCAAGACCATGGAAAGCTCGGCGGTCAGCTGAGACCCGGCATTGGGGGCAAAGGTGAAGGGTGTGTTTACGAGGGTCGAGGTGACCGCTTCGTCGTTAAAGTCCCAGAAAGCGAGGATTTGCCCGGACGCGGAGACCGCGAGCGTCGCCGCGCTGGCGAGGAGGATGATTTTCTTGAGGTGCATAGGATGGTAACGGGTTAGGTTTTTGATGGGTTCACGGGGAGTAGGGAGATACCCCCGACGCAATGTGAATTTACCATCAATCCGTGGCTTTGATGTTACTGTTCTCCGTCAGGTTTGTCTTGTTTTGCGACAAAAAATCATGATTGTGCAGGCGTGTTTAAAACATCCGAAGATGCTTTGGTGCGTCAGCCGGTTCAGATCCTCATCGACCTCGCCCTTGATTTCGGCTACGGGCGTCAGATGGCTGCTGGGCTTCGGCGCTTTCGGACAAAGCGTCCGGACTGGTTTTTCCGCGCGGAACGGATCCACACCTTCTTCACGCCCGAGACAGAGGAGCGTGTCGACGGTGCCGTGGGGCACTTCTCTGAAGAGGGCGAGCGGGCGATTTCGGAGCGCATGCATGTGCCGTTTTACGTCGGTGTTTCCAATCGTGTGGCGCATACCTGGTGCCCGCGTGTGATTGTGGATGATTTTGCCGTTGGGCGGATGGCGGCCATGTATTTTCTCGGGCGCGGATACCAACACTTTGGAGTCCTGGAAAATCCCTGGGACCATTACGCGATTGAGCGCACAAGCGGTTTTCAGGACTGTTTGGGGGAAGCGGGTTTTCCTCCTGCGCAAATCTTCAAGCCCGAGGGTCTCGACGCCCCGGCGGTTTTCCGGGACCGACTGCCGCTGGCTTTGTTTGCGCTAAACGACCGTGGGGCCCTCGACGCCCTCGTGCGTCTTCTGGGCAGTGGCTATCGCATTCCCGAAGATGTGGCGGTCCTCGGCGTGGACAACGACGAAACGATCAGCCTTGTTTCCCCGGTGGAGATTTCCTCCATTCAGCTGCCCTTGGAGCGGATTGGTTTCCGCGCTTGCGAAGTGTTGGAATCGATGATCGAGGCCGGGAAATGGCAGACCGGTGTGCAGCGTTTCGCTCCTGTTCAGGTGATTGAGCGGCGTTCGACGCAGGGAGGGGCGGTGGTCGATGCCCGCGTGCGCCGGGCGCAGGCCTTTATTGAGGATCACCTGCGGCGCTTGAGCAATGTTCAGGAACTGGCATCAGCGCTCAACATGAGCCGTCGCAGCCTTGAACGGCTGTTTGCAGGGCATCTGGGCGTTTCACCGGGCGACTGGATCATGCGGCGACGAGCCGAACGGGCCGAGCAGCTCATTCGGGAAACCGATTACACGATCGAACATGTCGCGGATCTGGTCGGGTTTGAGGACCGTCGCCGCCTTTACCGCGCCTTTCACAAATTCCAAAAACCGCTCCCCCGGAGTCTCCGCAGTCAGCAGTCAGTGAGGTGATCGCGACACCGAACGGGTGCAATCCAAAGGATTCTATGGATCGGGTGTCTCCGGACCCGTCGAGAGGGCGAAGCTGAGCCGAACAAAGAGAGGGTTCTCCGAGGCGAGGGCATGGGAAACGGTGGCTTCAAAGCGCCGGGCCGAAGAAGTCGTTTCGAGTAACTCCACGTATCCAGCGGGAAGAAGCTGCCAGTCCCCGTCGGCGAGGGTATGGCTCCACTCGACGGCGTGCGAGAAGCCATCATCGCTGGCGCGGAGGGAAAACTGGAAAGTGGTGCCTTCAGCGCCCACGTTGAGGCTGGGGGTCGGGGGAAGGCTGCCGCTGGTGGGGTCGAGGCCGAGGGCGTATTCCGCGAGAAGGGATAAGCCGTTGCCGGTGGTGTCCGCCAGCCAATCCTGCGGATGGGTAAGGATCGTAGCGGTGCGGTGAAAAGACCACAGGTCCCGGGAGGCCGAACCGGCGGCAAGATCGGCCACTTCGCCCGCGGAGAGGGCACGCGGGTAGATCCGCACATCGTCGATGTCGCCCGCGTAGTGGAAGCCGGTGTTGTGCATTGAACCACCAAGGCTGAGGGGTAGGGTGGTGCCGGTCTGGATGGCGGCGCTGGCGGTGGTGGTTGGCTCAGGTTGGCCGTTCACGTAAAAGCGGGCTTCGTCGAGGTTGAGCGTGCCGTCGCCGTTGAGGTCGTCGAGCACGATGGCGACGTGCTGCCACTCGTTCGTCGTGAGGGCGGTTGTGCCGCGAATGAAGGCACCTTGTATTTCGCATCTCAATACAGACACCCCAGTCTCTGTGTCCACGCGCAGGGTCATGCGCTGTCCGGTTGCGGCGGTGCCGTAGCTGAGCCAGGCCCCGAGCTGAGGCTGGGTCGAGGCCGGGCGCAGCCAGGCGGAGAAGGTGCGGGGCGCGTTGCCGGTGGGAACAACAGCGAGGCCCGGATCAAAGTCAAGGCGCTGACCGGTGCCATTGAAGCGGGCTGCTCGTCCATGGCGTCCGGGGATCCAAGGCTCGTCTCCGCCGCTGTAGCCAACGGCGGTGCCCTTGACGATACCGTTGGCGGCGGATACGGCGGAGCCGGTGGATTCATCCATGGGCAGCCAGAGAAAGCCGGGATGTGGGGGCAGTTCAGGGGGTGTGCCGCCGTGACTGAAAGCGCTCGAAGGCACAGGGGATTTGGCCAGCGACGGCCCCTGCCACTTGAGGTCAAAGTCGGCCCCGGCGGCCCCATGGATGAGGCGAATGCGGATGGGGTGCGTGCCCGCGCGCAGGGGGATGGGGCCGGACGATTTTTCCGCTCCGGGCGTGTAACCGGCATCGGCATCGATGAGAAGGGCGTCGTGCAGGCGCACGACGGCGCGCCCGTGGGTTGTCGCAAAAAAGGTATAGGTGCCGTCGGTGGGAACGGTGAGGAGGCCGTGGAGTTCGAGGCCGCCGGGCGCGCCCAATACCGCCGGGAGTGTATCGAGATTTTCCATAATCCCGGAGGCGGCGGGCGCACCGGTGAACTGCGGCACCCAGGGAAACGCCCCCGCGTGGCGGTGAAACTGAAGCCCGGGAACCGTCTCTTCCACCATCACCGGGGGAATGCGCTGGCTGTCGTAGGGGCGGCTGACGCCCGCCCCCGCGCGGCGCTGGCGGAGAAAAGCGGCTTCGAAGTCGGCCTGCGTGGGCACGCCTTCCTGGCCGGCAAGGTTGGTCGTTTCTTTGATGTCCTCGACCACGTTGTAGACGCGAAACGGGGTGCCCGTGCCGGTGATGTTGTAGCGCACGCCCTTGAAGGGGCCGATGTAGACGGCCTGCATTTGCTGGCGGAGCTGGTTGCGGTGGGGCGATTCAAACTCGGTCCAATTGGGCGTGCGGTTCCATTCGAAGTATTCGACATAGACGGTGCCCGGTGCCTGTTCGCCCACGCCGGTGAGCTTGGGCACAATAGACCGGCCATCGGAAAAGGCGGGCGCGGGGAGGCCCGCCAGTTCGGCGAAGGTGGCCATCCAATCGTGGAACTGGGAGGGCTCGTTTGTTGTCGTGCCGGGCGGGATAGCAGCCGGCCAGCGCACGAGAGTGGGCATGCGGATACCGCCCTCCCAGAGGTCGCGCTTGATGCCGTCGTAAGGACCAAAGGTGTGGAAAAAACGCGGATCGTGCACACCCACGTTGTCGAGGCCGGGGGCATTTTGCGTGCCGTTGTCGGAGGTGAAGACGATGAGGGTGTTGTCGTCGAGGCCGAGGTCTTTGAGCAACTGGATGAGGTCGGCGGTGGAGTCGTCGAGGCGGCGGACCATGGTGGCGTAGCGCTTGGCGTAATCGGGCCAGGGCTGGCCGTTGCTCGTGGCGTTGGCGTAATCGGGATGGAGGCCCTCGTCCCAAGCCCCGGCCGCGGTATTGATGATCTGGCCGGGCGTGCCGAGCCATTGCACCCCACCGTGGAGACCCAAGCCGGGCGGGTAGTTGCTGGTGGCCGTGAGGTGGGAGGTCGTGGGCACACGCAGGCCGGCGTGCGGCGCGACTTGCGAGAGGTAAATGAAAAAGGGTTGGTCGGGATTGTCCGTGTGGTGATCGATGATCCACTGCTTCGCGCGCGCCGTGATGAGGTCGGTCGAATACCCCCGCTGCAGATCAGCCGAGACATCAGTGAAATTTTCGTAGAAGGGGCGGTTCGTTTCGTAAGGGTAGTGAAAATGGCCGTCCTCGTGGGCGATGTATCCAAAAAAGTAATCAAAGCCCCGGTTGAGCGGGTGCCCCGGAAAGCCCGCGCCCCCTTGCAGACCCCACTTGCCGATGATCGCGGTGGCGTAATCGGCTTCCTTGAGGACCGTTGCGAGGGTATGCGTGTCGGGCAGGGCTTTGTCGAACTGGTTATCGCGAATATCCGAGTGCCCCTGGTGCTGGCCCGTGAGGAGGGAGGCCCGTGCAGGTGCGCAGACGGGCGAGTTGCTGTAGTGGCGCGAGAGGATACGCCCCTCGGCGGCCATCTGATCAAGATGCGGCGTGTGGTGACGGCGGTCCGGCGGACGCGTGTCCTGCCAGAGCACACCGATGTCCCCCGGACCGAGATCATCGCAGAGGATGAAAAGGATGTTGGGTCGGGCAGGCATGGCTTCGGTGGAAGAGGCGGGGAGGTTTGATACGGGAGAGAGCGCGGCGAGGGCCAGCGCGGGGCGAATGAAGTTCATCGGGTAAGAGAAAGCCCGCCCGCATTTCGCGGGCGGGCCTTCAAGGAATAGGGATTGAAATAGAGTGAAAAGCGGTGTGCCTTCGCCCGGTCGCTCAGGCATTCACGCGCCGACGGCGGTAGGCGGCAAAGGCGAGCGCGGCGAGGCCGAACAGGGCCGCGTAGGTGGAGGGTTCGGGGATGATCGAAAGGTCGTCAATCATGTGGTGGCCTTCGCCCGTTGTGCTGATGCGGAGCCAGAGTTGTTCACCCGGGGCACCTGTGCTGCCGCTGTTCAAAGTGAAGGCGGGAACAACGTAGTTTTCCGCTATGCCGGCGGCGGAGAAGACGCTTTGCGAAATGGTCACCGAGTCCAGCAGGGTGGCACCGAGGGTTCCGAGATTCGTGTCGTTGGCACCGGTCACGTTGCCCGCATAGAGAGCGATGGTCACCCCGACGAAAGGCTGGTTGCTGCGCTGGGAAACCGTGAGGCTGACGGTGTAGTCGATGTCGGGTTGGAAAGTCGCCAAAGCCCCGCCGCTGAGAGCCTGGTAGATCCCGGCAGTGGTTGAACCGGTCTGCACAAGGTTAGCCCATTGGCTACCATCGGGCACAACCGGCATATTATTGGTGTTGCGGCGCTGGGCGGCTTCGGCGGTTACCGTTGTCGGGTGGTTTTCCATGAACCAATCGTCAATGATCGTATCGAACAGGGCGGCGGAACCGGTCCCCGCCGTTGAGCTTTCAAAGCTCGGGTTCAATATCGAAATCTGCGCACCGGCAAAGAGCGGCAGTCCGAGAAAGGGAAGGAGGCTGAGTAGTTTTTTGGTCATAATGGTATGAGGATAGAAACATGAAGATTTGCTTCGAAGGGAGACGAGACTAGCAGGTTCTTCTGACCGCTGGTTGACGTAGAAAATCAAACTTTTGTTTTTTCGCATCAATCCTGACCGCCGTAACCGCGAACCTCTGGTTCGGGGCGTCTTGACGCGCAATTTCACCCAACGTCATCGGTCCCCCGGACTGACGTCCAAGGCTACCGCCGTAACCGCGAACCTCTGGTTCGGGGCGTCTTGACGCGCAATTTCCCCCCAACGTCATCGGTCCCCCGAACTGACGTCCGAGGCTACCGCCGTAACCGCGAACCTCCGGTTCGGGGCGTCTTGACGCGCCCGGCTGTTGCCGTCGCCGGAGGTGAAACGGGAGTGCCGGGTTGACGGGATGGCTCAAAACCCTGTTTTTGCATCAACCGTGAAAAGCCCCGTCATTTTGTTCAACCTCGACATGCTCTACCCTTGGGTTCCGCGCATCCACGAAGGTCTTCTGGAAGTGGCTGAGGCGCAGGGCTGGCGGGTGATTCTGGCGACGTATCAGGGGCAACGGTTGATCGATGTGAAGGGGGCGATTCATGCGCGCCCCACGCTTTATGCCGCGCTCGTTACGGCTAACGCCGAGGAGGCGAGTGCGTGCGCCGAACGTAGCTTTCCTTGTGTCTTCATTGGCTCCCCGCCAACAGACTTTGGATGCAGCTCAGTGACTTCGGACTTTGCCGCCATGGGGCGGATGGCGGCAGAGGAGCTGCGGCGCTGCGGTTATCAGCGTTTTGCTCTGGTTTCGGGTGGGAATCGACGGGAGGGAGCTGCGGCGCTGAAGGCGGGTGGATTCGCCAAAGAGGCTGGTGCAAGCGGCGGCGCTTCCCGTTTGGTCGAGGTTCCGCCCCTGATCGATCAGAACGGTTGGCTCGACGAAGCTTCGATGGGCGCTCTGACAGCCTGGGCGGAACAACAGAATGAACCCATTGGTGTGGCGGCGGTGAATGTGCGCATGGCCTGGTGTGTGGCGCGGGCTCTGCGCCGCAGCGGCAAACGGGTGCCGGAAGATATGGCGCTCGTTGCCATCGGCGAGGATCCTGTTCTTCTCGGGCAGGCGCGCCCGCCGGTCTCGGGGGTGGCCGAAGACGGGTTTGCTATCGGAAAGAGTGTGGGCGGCTTGATCGCCGGGCAATTGACGGGTTCAACCGATACGGCGCACCGCATCGTGCCGCCAAGGGGGTTTATCAAGCGGGAATCGACCGATTTCTTCTCCGTGGACGATCCGGTCGTGGCGCGGGCGCTTGTCATGATTTGGCAGTCAGACGGGGAGCGCCTGACGGTCGATACCCTCGCGCAAAAACTGCATGTCTCCCGGGCGACGCTTCTGCGGCGCTTCCGGGAACATCGCGGTCACCCGCCCGCCGACGAGATCAAGCGGGCGCGTCTGCGCAAAGCGGTCGACTGGATCACGCGGACGGACCAGCCCTTTGCCGAAATCGCCGACCGTTGCGGCTTCGGTCTGCAATCAGCTTTGAGCCATGCGATCCGGCGCGAGACAGGCAAAAGCCCATCGGCTCTCCGCCGTTCCTTCCGCCGCCTTGCGCCGCATCTATGAGGCGGGTAAGCCCTAACCGGTGCATCCCGGCATCTGCTCATTCCCGATGCTCAGCGGGCCATGCGCGGAGGGCCCGAACGACGGCCTTCTCAACCGGTTCGAGGGCAATACCATGGTAGAGAGCCTTGCTGCAATCGAGGGCGCAGCTGGATCGAGGTACCGGGCTTGCTTCGCGATGGAAGGCCACCTCATCCCGGAAAAAGTGGAATTCTTCCGGGAACGGTTTGCTCTGGCCGAGGGATGCGCGCCGCCGGTTCTCTTCCAACATCCATTCGGTGATTTGCCGGGTGGTGATGACCCCGGGATTGCAGAGATGGTAGATTCCCGTCGGCAGGCGTTTTTCCATGCAGGCCAGACAGGCATCGACGAACGCCGAAAAATCGGTGATCGAGTTTGATGCCTCCAGAAGACGCGGATAACTCGCCACACGGTCGAGGTAGTTGCGTGGGCCGGGTTGCGGACCAAAGGGCATGCGCAAGCGCCAGATATATCCCTCGGGTGATTCATTGGAGATCCAGCGCTTTTGTCCGTCCTCGTAGTCGGCTTCGCGCCAGCCAAGGACTTCCTCACCGAGTGCTTTGCTCCCGCTGTAAAAGCTGCATGGGGGCGCACGGAAAGTGAAGTTGGGGCAATCGTCCTCGGAGAAGCCGGCATCTTCGGGACCCTTGCCGGAAAAAATGCACCCGCTGGAGATGTGCCCCCAGGGAATTCCAAGGTCGCCACAGGCCGCGCGGACCACACCGGGGATCACCGCGTTCGCGAAGAGGCAGGCGGTTTTGTCCATCTCACAGGCGTCGACGTTTGGCCGCCCCACGTAGCCGATGCAGTTGATAACAAAGGAGGCATCGCGCCGCGCCAAAGCCTCCCGCAAGGAGGCCACATCCGGCCAAGCGACTTCCGTCCGGGGGATCGTGGCAAAGGTTATCCCGCGTTGGCCCATCTTCTCGCCAAAAAGGCTCCCCACGTGGCCACTGGCTCCCAAGAGGACAATCATTTACGAAGGTTGATCAAACTGAACGCCCAGTTCAATCCGCGATTTGATCGCGCTCACTCGCCCCATTGTTCAAGGTGGCGGCGAATGGTCGGATCCCGAGGGTCGAGCGCACGCAGTGTCGGCAGGCGCGCGCGACCGCTTGTGAAGTGGCCCAGTTGAAACTCGGTTCTAATCAGAAGAAAAAGGGCAACGGCATCGCGCTCGCCGCTGTGTTCCCAAGCAGCGAGGAAGGCATCGCGTGCGGCGGCGGGATCTGTGTGTGGATTCTGTGGATCGGTCAAAACCAGCCCCAGGTTGCGCCAGGCACCAGCGAAGGACGGATCGACGGCGACCGCCCCCCGAAAGGCCTTCGCCGCCTCTGGCCAGCGCCCCAGCGCATGCAGGCTGTTGCCTTGGTTGAAGAGGGCGATCCGGTGGTGGGGGTGCCGGGCAAGGGTCTTCTCAAAGAGGGCGAGGGCTTCTTCATGACGCCCCTCCACTTGATAAACAGACCCAAGGTTCACCGTCGCCACAATGTCGCGGGGCTGGTTTGCATGGGCGCGGGCGAAGAGGCTCTCCCCGGATCGCCAGGCCGACGTTTGGAGTGTGGCGAGGGTGCCGTAAGCAAGGACGAGCCCTGCACAGACGATCCAGCCAAAGCGAAGCTTGGATAGCGCCGCCACTGCCCAGGCGGTCGGGCCCACCAAGGCAAGGTAGGCATAGCGGTCGTGGGTGAAGCTGGTTCCAACGTAGACCAAGCCCGACATGGGCAGCCAACAGACAACATACCAAAGGACCGCCACCCAAAATCCGTGCAGGTGCTTGCGGAAGGTCAGGAGCAGGCTGCCCACGGTGCCGACAAAGGCCCAACTGAGAAGATGAAAAACCGCCCCGGCCTCGGGGTAAGGATAATGGAAGCTCAGATGAACGGGGAAGACGGACCGGAAGAGGAGAAAGAGAAAAGCCGTGGCCATGGTCAGTAATCGCTCTGGCAACGGAAGCGCATCCATGTCGGGGGCGTGGGTGCCCTGGCTCTGAAACCAAATCGCGACTAGGGCACCCGCCCCGGCGAGGCCGAACCAGGCCCACTCGCGGCGCAAACCGTCCCACCAGAAGCGAGGCCCCCAATCCCGCTCGTTTGCCCGCCAACCTTGCGCCAAAACAAGCAGCACCGGAAGGATGACCACTGAAGGTTTCGCCGCAATGGCGGCGGCAAAGAGAACCAGGCCCATACGGCGCCACCCGCCCAGCGCGGCCCACAGAGCTCCGAAGAAAAAGACGCCGCTCAAAACATCTTTGCGCGCGCTTAACCAGGCGACGGATTCCGCCCGCAGGGGGTGGACGAGAAAGAGCGCCGCGATGAAGAAAGCCACGCGACCGGAAAAGCCCAGGTAACAGCAAAGGCTAAAAAGCAAACACCCGGCCACCGCATGCAAAAGGACACTGTGCAAGTGATGCCCCCAGACATGTCGCAGACCGAACACGCTCACATCGGCCTGGTGTGAAATCCACGTTAAGGGGTGCCACAGGTTCATCGCCCCCTCATGGGCCAGCGCGCGCCCAGAGTCGCGGTAGGTCAGCGCCCAGAGAAGACCGTCGGCGCTAAGCCCCTGATTGATGTATTCATTGCCCGTGATGTAGGCCGGATCATCATAGGGCACGAAATCGAACCAGAGCGTCTGGCCAAAAACGGCGAAGGTCAGGAGAACAAGAAGACTTTTCCAAAGCAGGTTAATAGAGCGGAGGAAAAACGGGGAGTTTCCGAAGGCAACTTTCTTTCACCCACCGCAAACGGAGTGGTCGTGGATTGAGAATGATGCGGGGACTTTTTTTAATGTTCTGAATATTGTATCATTGACAGGCAATAGACAGGTGTTTGAGTGGTTTCATGAGCAGGAAGTTTTGTAGGCGGCTGAAGTATCCGCGACTGGCGTGCCACCACCTTATTTCGAGGGTGGTGCAGAAAAGGCGGCTGATGG
>JAFIGE010000166.1 GCA_020831585.1 Opitutales bacterium
GCGAGCGCATAATATGGCGCATCGCCTCCATCGCCTCCTCATCCATCAATCGCCTTTTCTGCACCACCCTCGAAATAAGGTGGTGGCAAGCCAACCGTGGATATTTCAATCTGCGGCAAAATTTTCTACTCATGCTCATCCCGCCATCCAAAAGCCCAACTAGTGATTGTCAATTTTAAATTTCAGAACATTGCAAGGTTTGTTTTCAGTGTGCTGTTGACCGAAGGAGCAAGGACGGATTCGTTCAAGGGTATCCGATAACTATGTTGATACGCTATGGCTTAAAGGGCATCCCCGGGTTGCTCCTGTTTTTTATGACGACATCCTTTTCCTCCGCCGAAGACGATCATGCCGTGTGGGACCTCACGCCGCTTTTCGCGGACGCGGGGGCCTGGGAGGCGGCGCGCGCGCCCATGTTGGAGGAGATTCGCGCGGTCGCGCGCCACCGGGATACCTTTCTGGAGAGCCCTGCCAATCTCGCCGACTATCTGGAGGAAGTGCAGGCCCTGAGTCTGCGTCTCAGCCGGTTGTGGTCGTGGCCTTCGCTGCGCCTTGCGGCGGATACGCGGAGCGCCGAGGATGTCGAACGGATGCAGCGCCTCCGTGTGCTCTCCACAGAGTTTTCCCGGGCCACCAGCTGGTTTCGTCCGATGCTCCTCGAAAAGGGAGAGACCTTTGTGGAGGAGGCCCTCGCCGCCGAACCGCGCCTGGCCCAATGGACCCATCCTTTGCGGGACACCCTGCGTCTGAAAGACCAGACCTACTCCGAAGAAGTGGAAGGGGTGCTCGCTCTCATCAGCCCGGTCTGGCGGGGGACGTCTTCGGTCTATTCGACTTTCACCAATGCGGAGTTTCCCTGGCCGGAGATCACCCTCTCAACAGGCGAGAGCGTGCGCCTCACGACGGCCAATTATCAGCGGGTGCGGCAGAGCCCGGTTCGCGCCGACCGCCGCCTGGCCACGGAGGCTTTCCTCGGTGCCTATGCCAATTTCGAGCGCACCTTCGGAGAAATGTATTTTGGAAACGTGCTCAACATGGTCACCTCGAGCCGTTTGCGCAAGCACCCCTCCGCGCTCGCCCAGCGCTTTTTCGGGGAGAACCTGCCCCCGGAGGTTTACCATACCCTCATCGCCGAAGTGCACGCCGCCTTGCCCGCGCTGCACCGTTATTTCGAGCTGCGCCGCGACCTCCTCGGGCTCGATAAGTTGGCCTATTACGATCTCTCCCAACCCCTCGTCGAAAGCGGCAAAACCTTCGATTTCGACCTCTCCGTGGAACTGACCAGACGCTCCGCCAAACCCCTCGGCGCGGACTACATGGAACGCCTCGAGCGCGGGCTCGCGGGGCGCTACATGCACGTTTTCCCGGCGGATGGAAAGCGCAGCGGAGCTTTTATGTCAGGGGCGGTCTACGATGCCCACCCCTACGTCTTCCTCAACCATATTGATACCTTCAGCTCGCTTTCGACGATGGCTCACGAATGGGGGCACGCGATTCACTCCGTGCTTTCCAACGAGACCCAGCCGCCCGCGACGGCGCGGTATTCGCTCTTTATCGCGGAGATAGCCGCCTTCACCAACGAGTATTTGCTCTATCATTACATGCAGGAGAACGCGCGCACCCCCGAAGAGCGCCTCTTCTATCTCCTCGAGGAAATCGATCACAAGCGCGGGGCCTATTTCCGGCAGGCGAAGTTTGCCGAGTTTGAGTTGGTCGCCCACACCGCTGTCGAGAAAGACGAGCCGCTCTCCGGGCAGCGCATGAGCGCGATCTACCGCGATCTGCTTCAGCGCTATTTTGGCCACGATGAGGGCGTTGTGCACATCGATGATGCTTTCGCCATCGAGTGGTCGGTCGTGCCTCATTTCTACAGCAACTTCTACGTCTACAACTACGCCACCTCGACCGCCGCCGCCTCTTACTTCACCGGGCGCATCCTCGAAGGCTGCGAAGAGACGCTCGACCGCTACCTCGCGCTGCTGCGTGCGGGGGGGCGTGACTATCCCTACGAACTCCTTCTCGCGGCGGGTCTTGATATGGCCTCGCCGGAGCCCTACGTGGCCATGCGGGAGCGCCTCGCGACGCTGGTCGGGGAAGTCGAGCGCCTTGTGGAGATGCATCCGGAGCTGCGCACGGTCATTGCCGAGCGGGCGGCTTCTGTTGAAGCGGGGGAGGATTGAGCGGGGGAGGGGAGGGCCATGCATCCGCTCGCGCCGCATATCGAAACCCGCGGACTGCGGAAGGCCTTTGGGGACCAGCCTCCTGTCCTTGACGGGCTTGATCTGGTCGTCGAACCCGGTCGGATCATTGCCCTCCTCGGGGCGAGCGGGTGCGGAAAGTCCACCCTGCTGCGGCTCATCGCAGGCACCCTTCCGCTCTCCGGCGGAGCAATCCTTTTTAATGGCGAAGCCCAGGCTGAGCGACCGGAGACGGCTTTCATTTTCCAGGACCCCGTTCTCCTGCCCTGGCTCGATACCCTGCACAATATCTCCCTGCCCCTTCGCCTGCGGGGAATGGCAGCGCACGAGCGCCGCGAGATCGCCACCGAGCGGGCCTGCCGAGTTGGCCTCGGCGAGGCCCTCGGTCGCTACCCTGATGAACTCTCCGGAGGTATGCGGATGCGCGCCTCGCTGGCCCGCGCGCTCACGTTTTCGCCTGGCCTCATGCTCCTCGATGAGCCTTTCGGCGCGCTTGATGCGATCACGCGCAACCGACTCAACGAAGAGCTTTTGGCGCTCCACGCGCGCGAGCGGTGGACCACCTTTTTCGTCACGCATTCGGTGACGGAGGCCGTCTTCCTGGCCGACCGTGTGGTCATCCTTGGCGGGAGTCCCGCGCGTGTGGTCGATGTGGTGGAGATCGCCTTTGCGCAGGCCCGCTCGGCCAGCCTCCGCACCCAAATCGCTTACCAACAGGCGGTGGCCGAGACCACCGCCCGCCTCTACGCCGTCCTGCCCGCATGAAGAGCCTTGGGCAAAGTCGCCTCTTTCCGCCCCTGCTGGTGGGGCTCCTCCTGGTGGCCGCGTGGTATGCCCTGCGGCACTTTCTTGCCCTTGAGGCCTTTCGCTTGCCCGTGCCCCACGAGATCCTCGCCGCCATCTGGAAGGAGCGCCAGACCCTCGCGGGCGGGGTCCGGGTCACCTTTTTGGCCTCCCTGGGCGGTTTCTTTGCCGCCACCTTTTTCGGTTTGGCCCTCAGCCTCATCCTCACGGCCTCCCGCACCTTGCGCCGGGGATTTCTGCCCTTCGTCGTTCTGATGCAGGTGATCCCCATCATCGCAACGGCGGCGATTGTTGTGACCTGGCTCGACGCCGGTTTTCCCGCCATCATCACCATCGCCTTTTTCATCGGGTTCTTTCCGGTGGTGGCCAATACGCTCGCCGGTCTCCGGGCCGTGCCGGCGGAGCAATTGGAGCTTTTCCGTCTTTACAAAGCCACGCCCCTGCAGGAACTCTTTCTCCTTCGTCTGCCCACCGCCTGGCCCTACTTTCTCACCGGCGCGCAAATCGCGGCTACCCTGGCTGTCATTGGTTCGGTTACCGGCGAGATCTTTGCCGGCTCTTCCGCCAACGCCGGACTCGGGTTCCTCATCATCTCCTACCGCGCCTCATTTGAGACGGCTGCCGTCTTTGCCGCCACTGCTTTATGCGCCCTGTTGGCGATGGTATTCTGGGGTGCGGTGCGTCTCGTTCCCACCCGGTTTCCTGCCCGCTGAAGGTTGCTTGAGCGAGGGGGGTTACGCTTCCAGCGTGAGCTGTTTGCCGGAACGCGCGGAGGCATACGCGGCGAGCACGAAATCGTTGGCCTTGCGGGCCTCCGCGAGCGGGATCGCGGGCGATCGACCGGAGCGAATGGCATCGATGAAATCCGCGATCTGGCGCGGATGGCTTGGCCCGTAGTGCAGCTTGGCCGCCTCGACACGCTCCGCCTCTTCGAGCGCGTGAGCTTCTTGCTTCAGGTTTTCGGTGAGTTGGCGATCGGAGAAATTTGCTTCCGCAAGGTGACCATTTCTAACTGTGAGGGTGCCCTTTGTTCCGCAAAAGCTCAGAGAGAAATCCCAGACGGCATGGGCCGCACTGCTTGCCGCAAAGCTTCCCATGGCCCCGTCGCGCAGGCGGAAGGAGAGCGAAGCCGTGTCTTCCGTTTCGATTAAACCGGGGTGGCCCCGGTTGCCCATGGTGGCCATGACTTCCGCCACCCCGCCGCCGATCCATTGCTGCAAGTCGAGGAAGTGGATCGCTTGATTGATGAGCAACGAACCGCCCTCCGAGGCAAGCCGCCCCCGCCAGGGAGACTCGGCGTAATAAGCGTCCGGCCGCTGGCAGAGTAAGCTGCCTTGCGTGAAGAGCAGCTCGCCCAGGCGGCCGCTCCGGACGACACCGCGCACCCAGAGGAAGATGGCGTCAAAGCGATGCTGCAAGACCCCGGTGGCAACGAGGTGCGGGGCGGCTCGCGCGGCTGCCTCCATCCCGTCGAGCTGCTCCGGGGAAATGGCCAGCGGTTTTTCACACAGGACGTGTTTCCCGGCTTGTAGCGCGGCGATAACGAGCGGGGCATGGCTGGCATGATCGGTGCACACCGAAACGGCCTGGATGTCGGATCGGGTCCAGAGGCTTTCCGCGTCTTGAAGAGCTTCCGTGATCCCATACTCGTGGCCAAGCGTCTTTGCCTTGGCGATATCAAGATCGCAGAGCGCGCGCACGGTCACGCCGGGCAGGCGCCCATAGCTTTCAATGTGGGCCGGGGCGATGACCCCGCAGCCAATGATGGCAACGCCGATTGAATCACTCACAGGTAAACTCCTTTACGACCGCCTCGACTTCCGCGAGCAGCCGATTTTTTTCTACATCGGGCAAAAGCGCCCGGGAAAATCCATTTTTGGCCAGTTCGGCCAGTTCGCGCAGGGTCCAGCCCTGCTCCAGGTGCAGCGCGCGGTATTCGTCGCCGAGGCGGTTTCCAAAGGAGATCGGATCGTCCGTGTTGATTGTGCACGGGACGCCCGCCTCCACCATTTGCCGGATGGGGTGCTCCGCGATACTGGGGACCACGCCGAGCTTCACATTGCTGATGGGGCACACATCGCAGGCCACTCCGTTGCCCGCCATCTCCGCGAGAAGGGCCGGGTCCTCGCTTGCCCGCACACCGTGCTGGATTCGGGTGACGCCCAACTCATGGATGACCCGCCGCACAAAGTCGGGGCCGTCGAACTCGCCCGCGTGCGCCTTCGTGACCTTACCCGCCGCGCGCGCGCGCGCCCAAAAGCCGGCAGTCCAGCTTTCGAGGGGAAATGTTTCGGTCCCGTGCAAATCAATGCCGTCGAGTTCGGGCCAGGTGAGGCTCTCTTCCAAAAAGTCGCGCGTGCCCGCGTGGTAGCCGTTGTGGTGGATACCCATGAAGACCCGAACGTGGAGACCCTCCGGCGCGGAGGCCTTGATCGCCCGGGCAACGGCTTGTCCGTCGAGCCCGAGAAATTCCATTACGCCGGAGGCGAAGCTCGTCTCCACATAGCGCACATTCTCGCGTTCGTGGAGGCTGGCAAAGAGCGCCCGCCCCGCCTCCGCGTAGCGCTCGGGCGAGATAAACCACGGGAAGGCCATCCCCAGTAATTCTTCCTCAAAGTGGGCGAAATCCCGAAAGCGAAAATCGCTTGCCCACGAGGCCGGGGGCGACGGATAGCGCTGCGGATCGGCGGCGTGGGCGACCTCCCATGGCAAGGCACCCTCGAAATGAAGATGCACCTCGGGTTTGGGCAACCGCGCAAGAAACCGATCAAAATTGGCCGAATCAAAAGGCACGCGCCGTTTCCTCAAGAAGCTTTCTTTTTCCGACTGGCACCCTTCTTCGCCGCCTTGGCGTTGTCCTTTTTCGCGGCTTTTTTCGTCGATTTCGCGGCGGTGGAGCCCTTGTCCTTTCCGAGCAGATAGTCGGGGTTGAGCTTGTCGAGGCCCTTAACGACAAAGAGCCCGTCCTTGCGGATGAGTTTGCCGTCGAAGTAAATTTCGCCGCCGCCGTAGTCGGGCCGCTGGATGTTCACGATATCCCAGTGCACTTGGGAGCGGTTGCCGTTGTCCGCCTCGCCTTCATAAGCTTGGCCCGGGGTGAAGTGGAAGCTGCCGGCGATTTTCTCATCGAAAAGAATATCGCGCATCGGGTGGTGGATGTGCGGGTTGAAGCCGATGGCAAACTCTCCGATGTAGCGCGCGCCCTCGTCGGAATCGAGAATCGCCTGGAGGCGTTTGTGGTCGCCCGTGCAGGTGGCTTCGACGATCCGGCCCTTCTCAAAGACAAAACGCACATTGTCGAAGGACGTGCCCTGATAGACCGTGGGGGCGTTGTATTGGATGACCCCTTCCACGCTGTCGCGCACCGGCGAGGTGAAAACCTCCCCATCCGGGATATTGCGTTCGCCCGTGCACATGACGGCCTGGATTCCCTTGATGGAGAAGCGCAGATCGGTGCCGGGCCCGGTGATGCGCACCTGATCGGTCTTGTCCATGAGCTTCTTGAGGGCCTTTTGACCGGGGATCATGCGGGCGTAATCGAGCGTGCAGACGCGGAAATAGAAGTCCTCAAACGCTTCGGTGCTGGTCAAAGCCTGTTGGGCCATTCCCGGCGTGGGCCAGCGCACGACGACCCACTTCGTTTCCTTTACACGATAGTTCTGCACCGGCCGGAGGGCGGCCATGGCCACCTTCATGCGGTCGGCGGGGACATCGGAAGACTCAAAAATGTTCTCCGCCCCCCGCAGGGCGATATAGCCTTGCATGCCCTTCATGCGGGCCAGCTCGATTTCGGCGTGGAAGGCGTATTGGTCCTCCGTGCCTTCAAGGAGCATCTCCCGACCCACGCGGGCGTGGTGGATCTGCACGTAAGGGATACCTTTCCGCGCGCGAACCGCGCGAATGAGGGCGATGACGATGCCATCGGGCACATCCATCGCGTCGATGAGAACGCGTTCGCCCTTTTTTACGCGAATCGAGTAACCGGTGAGGGTGTCAGCAAGGGCTTCATAACGATTATCCATCCCCCCATGAAAGGCCATCAGGGGATTTAATGACAATCCTCTTTTGAAGCGAGTCATCCGGCGGCATACCGCTGCCGGGAGAGGGGTCTCAGTCTCCCTGGACGAGGTGTCCCTGGATGTTCAGTTCGATATGGACCTCCCGGCCGACGGCGGGCGTTCCGCTCGTGAGGCCCCACTGGGTGCGGTCGATGGTGGTGCGCCCTTCCCAACCGGAGCGGATGATTCCACGCCCCTCCATTTCGCCGAGAAACACCACATCCAGAACCACTTCATTGGTGCGACCGAGGAAGGAGAGATTGCCGGTCACTTTGAAATTGCTTTCGTCTACGACTTCCCAGCGGGTGCTCTCGAAAGTCATTCGTGGAAACTCCGCCGTATGAAAGTAATCATCCTGCTGAAGGTGATCGTCGCGGTTGGAGTTGCGCGTATCGACGCTGGTGAGATCAATCGTGGCAACGGCTTTGCTCTTTGTGGGGTCGCTTTTGTCGAAGTGAATCTCGCCTTCAAAGCGACTGAAGGTGCCGGGCACGTTGTTGATGAAGTGCCGGATGCGGAAATTTACCCCGGAGTGCACGGGATCGATCTTGTAGATGACCCGCTCGGCATGCACCGAAGCCAAGGCGAAAAATCCGCAGAAAGCGGAAGTGAGGAGGAAGCGAAGGGTGGTATTTGATTTCATCACCGTTTCCTTAAGCCCGGCTCCTGAAAAAATCAAAACAGCGACGCCATTAGTTGAACATCCATGTCTCCGAGGAGCATGAAAACTTCATCGTCTTTGCTCCAGGCGGCGACAGAATGATCGCCGATTCGTCGGAATTCCGGGGCGTCAATGCAGTTTTTCAGAGGAACATCGGCCCGTCGGAAGGTGTAAAGGCGGAGGATGCCATGCTCGGTGTCAAAACAGATCATCCCGGCTTTTACTCCCCGGACCTCAAGAGCTTTGCAGCCGACGGTGCGCGTGGGGCAGATCCCCCGGGGCGGGCGTTCGGGTGAGGGACTGCCCAAGCTCGCGAGATGGGAGCGGACCTCCGACCATTGGTTGATCGGGTCGAGCTCTTCATTCTGACCGGCGGTCGACTCCACGTTGGACACAAATTCGCGGAATGACGGATCCCAGTCCGCCACGGCGGGCGGCCGGAAGAAAGTGAGACTGATCGCAAACAAGGCGATGGCCGCCGCAGCTCCCCCGAAGGCAGACCAGTGACCAAAGTTGGACCAGAATGACTGCGGAGGGGGGATCACATCAGTTACGGGTGCATTCCCTGCATCGGCTTCCTGCGCCGGGGTCAGACCGAGGAGCCGCGCACGCAAATCTCCGGGAACGGGAGCCTGATTGATCTGCGTGCGAAAGGTTTCATCGAAGAGCCGGGCCTCGCGGAAGGCGCGCATCACCGTTGGATCCGTGCGGGCAGCCTCCACGGTGGCCATGAATGCGGAATCGTCGAGGAGAGAGGGGTCCCGCTCACCTGCCAGGAGGCATTCGAGGAGATAATCTGGATCGGTCCTTTCCATATCTGTTGGTCGGTGAGAGAGAGGGATGAGCGGCTTTATTCCACCTTTTGGCGGAGGATCGAACGGAGCTGGGCCTTGCCGCGGGAGAGGCGTGACATAACCGTGCCGATGGGGATTTCGAGGCGCTCGGCTATCTCTTTGTAGGAGGCATCTTCGATGTAAAAGAGGGCGAGGGGCTCGCGGTAAACTTCGTCGACTTCCTGGAGTGCTTCCATGGCTTCGCGCCCATCCACACGGCGCGTTACGGACGTGTCCGGCGCGGCGAAATCGCGGGCAAGGACATCATCCTCCACATCGGCGTGGAAGCGGTCGCGCCGGCGACTGCGGAGAAACTCGCGGTAGAGCGTTGTGAAGAGCCAGGATTTGACCTTGGAGTTGTCGCGCAGGGCGTCGCCTTTTTCGGCCCAGATACGAAAGGTCTCTTGCACCAGATCGGAGGCATCACTGCCATTTTTCGCGAGGCTGTAGCCGAACCGGTAGAGCGCCTCGTAGTATTCATCTACGAGTGATTGAAAATCTGGGCTTTCCGGTGTGTCCGTCATGCGCGTGTGAGAGTGCTTTTAATCGGTGATGAGCATCGCGTCTCCGTAACTGAAGAAACGATAGCCTTCGCGGATGGCGATGGCGTAAAGCTCCTTGAGCCACGGTAAGCCAGTGGTTTCACCGGGCGCGAGAAAAGCCGAAACAAGGCACAAAAGCGTTGATCTGGGCAAGTGGAAATTCGTCAGAAGACCTTCGGCTCCGAAAGTGTAGGGGGGGGTGATGAAAATGTCGGCGCTCCCATGCAAGGCCTCCGCGCCGGGGGGCAACGCCGGGCCACCGCGTTGGCGCCAGTCCTCCCAGGCACGCAGCGAAGTGGTGCCTACGGCGATGCGGGGTCTTGTCGATCCCGAGAGGATGGCGTGGACCGGGGCGGGCATTTCATAGGTCTCCCGGTGCATCGTGTGGTCTTCCACGCGTTCACTTTGAATCGGGCGAAAAGTCCCCATGCCCACGTGAAGAGTCAGGTCGTGAAAGGTGTGACCGGCTGACTCAAGCCGGGCGATCAGCTCCGGCGTGAAATGGAGGCCGGCTGTAGGGGCCGCCACCGCCACGGCGCGCGTGGGATCGGCGTAAACGGTTTGGTAGCGTTCGGCGTCGAGGGTGGTGTTGGCTTCGTCGTCTCCCCGGTCGATGTAGGGCGGGAGCGGGAGGCGGCCAATCTGCTCGGCCACGGCCCCCATATCTCCGAGCGTGGGAGCGGGTTGGAAGCGAACCCGCCTTCGCCCGTCCGTCTCCGCTTCGATCACCTTTGCTTCGTAGGCACCCGGCCAGGAAAAGGGGGCTCCGGCGGGAAGGCGCTTGCCGGGCCGGAGTAGGCACCACCACTCGTGGTCGCCCGCAGCGGGCTCCAGGAGGAGGCACTCCACTTTCCCACCCGTTGCCCGTAAACCGGGCAGCCGGGCACGGAGGACACGGGCATTGTTGCGGATGAAGGCGTGGGGGCGGCTGAGGACCTGTGGCAGGTCGCGGAAGCGCAGGTGGGCCAGCGCACCGGTGCGCCGGGAAACGTGCAGAAGGCGCGATTCATCGCGCCGTTCAGCGGGCTTTTGCGCAATCGCCTCCGGGGGCAGCGCGAAATCGAGGTCTTCCACATCCACGGAGGGGTAGCAAGGCGGACTCCAACGGCCTTGGCAAGGGGCATTGCCGAGGACTCGGCAGGGCGTAAACACAAAGTTTTTCAGGCGTTCCGACCTCTTGATTGAAATTTTTTTAATGTTCTGAACATAGCAATATTGACAGAATGTAGGCAGGTAGTTGGTATGGCGGTCATGGGTCGTAAATATTGTCGTAGGTTACGTTATCCGCGGTTGGCTTGCCACCACCTTATTTCGAGGGTGGTGCAGAAAAGGCGGCTGATGGATGAGGAGG
>JAFIGE010000167.1 GCA_020831585.1 Opitutales bacterium
AGCACCTCCATCCCCGCAAACGCCGCCTGCGAGCGCATAATATGGCGCATGGCCTGCATCGCCTCCTCATCCATCAGCCGCCTCTTCTGCACCACCCTCGAAATAAGGTGGTGGCACGCCAATCGCGGATACTTTAACCTTCGGCAATATTTCCTACCCATCTTCATTCGGTCATCCCAACGCCAATTCCTTGGGTGTCAAAAAAAATATTTCAGAACATTTAAATTTCCCTCGCTTACAGCCAGCCCCTTTGATGACGGAGATAGAGGCGTTTGGTGAGTTCGGCGGCGAGGGCGTAGGCGATGACGACAGCGACCACCCAGAGAAGGAAGGCGGGCGGCAGGGGTTCGAAGCCAAACCACGGGGCGAGGGGCGAGAAAGGGAGCGCGAGGCCGGCGGCGGCGGCGAGGAGGGTGGCGACGACCACGGGGACGGTGGCGCGGCTGTGCACAAAGGGGAGCCGCCCCGTGCGGAGGATGTGGAGGATGACGAGTTGCGTGGTGAGGCCGACGACAAACCAGCCGGTTTGGAAGAGGCCCTGGCTGGCCACGGAGTTGGCCCCGAAGCCATACCAGAGAACGGCGAAAGTGAGGAGGTCGAAGACGGAGCTGAGGGGGCCGAAGACGAGCATGAAGCGCCCGATGGAATCGGCCGACCAGGTGCGGGGTTTTTGCGTGAAGTCGGCGTCCACACGGTCCCACGGGAGGAAGAGCTGGGCGAGGTCGTAGAGGAGGTTTTGCGTGACGAGCTGCACCGCGCGCATGGGCAGGAAGGGAAGGAGCACGCTGGCAAGGACGACGCTGAAGGCGTTGCCGAAGTTGGAGCTGGCCGTGATCTTGATGTATTTGAGGATGTTGCCGAAGGCCTGGCGTCCCTGCCGAACCCCGTCGGCGAGGAGGTGGAGGCTGTCGCGGGCGAGCACGACCTGGGCGCAATCGCGGGCAAGGGGGGCGGCGTGGGCGGCGGCGATGCCGACATCGGCGGCGCGGAGGGCGTTGGCGTCGTTGGCCCCTTCGCCGAGGAAGCCGACGCGGTGGCCCTGCTCGCGGAGGACGCGCACGAGGCGGGCTTTGTCCGTGGGGTGCAGGCGGGCGAAAACGGTCGTGCGGGCGGCGGCCGCACGGAGTTCGACCTCCGGGAGAGCGCGCAGCCTTTCCCCGGTAAGGACGGGGTGGTCGGTGGGCAGGCCCACGGCGCGGGCGGCGGCGCGGGCGGTGGCGGGGTGGTCGCCGGTGAGGATTTTCACGGTTACCCCGGCTTCAGTGAGGTGGGCAATGGCGGGGGCGGCATCCGGGCGGATGGCATCTTCAAAGGCGAGAAAACCTTCGAAGCAAAGGCGCGTTTCGTCGGCTGGGGAGAGGTGGGCGCTGTCGCCGGACGGGGCCTCACGGGTGGCGAGGGCGAGCACGCGCGTGCCCCCGGCGAGGAGGCTGCGGAGGTGCGCGTCGAGGCGCTGGCGGGCAGGCTCGTCGAGCAGAGCGGGCGGGGCGTCGGGTGGGCCCGGCTGGCGGTGGTGGGTGCAGTTGGCGAGGACGCTTTCCGGGGCACCCTTGCAGATGAGGCGGGGGGTGGCTTCGGGGCGGGTGCGCACAAGCACGCTCACGCGGCGGCGCTCGTGATCGAAGGGCACGCTGGCGAGGCGGCGTGAGGCGGAGCGGGCGGCCTCGGAGAGGAGTTCGTCGCCGCGCCGCAGGAGGGCGTCGTCGAGGGGTCCGGCGCTGCTGGGTTCGTGGCGGGCGGCGAGCCAGGCAAGGGGGATGAGGCGGTCGTCGGGTTGACCCGCTGGATCGAGGGCGGCGGCGAGACGGGGTTCGTTGCGGGTGAGGGTGCCGGTTTTGTCGACGCAGAGGACGTCGAAGGCCCCGAAAGCCTGGACAGCCCGGAGGTCCTTGATGATGAGGCCGCGCCGGGCGAGGAGGCGGGCGGCGCGGGCCAGGTTGACATTGACGATGACGGGCAGGAGTTCCGGCGTCAGGCCGACGGCCACGGCGAGGGCGAAGAGGAGGGCATCGGTCCAGTCGCCCTTGAGGGTGCCATTGATGAGAAAGACAACGGGCACGAGGATGGCCATGAAGCCGAGGAGGAGGAGGCTCACGCGGCGCACGCCTTCATCGAAGGTGGAGGGGCTGTCGCGGCCGAGATCCCTGGCACGGCGGCCAAGAAGGGTGTTTTTGCCGGTGGCGGAGACGACGCCGATGCCCGAACCGGCGGCCACGTGGGTGCCGAGGAAGCAGAGGTTGTCCGCCGCCTCGGAGGAGGACGGGGTTGCGGCCGGGAGGGCTCGGGAGGTCTTGGCGACGGGGAAGGTCTCGCCGGTGAGGCTGGCTTCGGTGACGCGGAGGCCGCTTGCGGCAATGAGGCGCAAATCCGCCGGGACCATATCGCCGGGATTGAGGTGCACGACGTCGCCGGGGACCAGTTCATCGACGTCGACGCGGGTGGGCGCGTTGCGGTCGGGGCGCGCGACGAGGGCCTCCACTGCGACGAGGTCTTCGAGGCGGCTGACGGCACGGTGCGAGCGGGACTCCTGCCAGAAGCGCAGAGCCGAGCTGAGCGCCACCATGAGGCTCATGACGAGGGCGGGCCGCCATTCGCCGAGGGCGAGGGAGAGGGCGATGCAGAGGCTGAGGATGCCGTTGAAGGGTGTGCGCAGGGCCCGCCAGGCGAGTTCGCGGCGGCCCGGTCCGCGGCGGAATTCCAGCTCGTTGGGGCCGCAGATGGCGAGGCGCCGGGCGACTTCGGTGGCGTCGAGGCCGCGCCGTTGGCTGGCGAGGCGGGCGAGCACTTGGGCGGGTTCGGCCGCGCGGAGCCAGTCGGCCTCAGGAGGGTCGGTGGGTTCGGCCGCCGGGGCAGCGGGGTTTGCGGAGAAATGATCCCACTCCGTCTCGGGGCAGCGTATGCGGAAACGCGCCCCCGGCGATTCTCCCGCGAGCAGGGTGAGGGTGCCGCCAAAGGCTTCCACGGCCCAACGGGCGAGGGGCAGGCCGAGACCGGAACCGCTGGCACCGGCCCCCCGGCCACGAAAGAAGCGCTCGAAGATGCGGGCACTCTCGGAGGCGGGGATCCCGGGGCCGTCGTCCGCCACCTCCAGGGCCACGCCGCCCTCGGGCAGACGCCGGACGGAGAGCCGGATGTGCCCGCCGCGCGGGGTGTGGCGGATGGCGTTGCCAACGAGGTTTTCGAGGGCGAGGCGCAGAAGCCCCGGATCGGCCCACACGGACCAGGCGTCCTCTTCGTCGATCCGGAGGGTTTGCCCGCGCTCTTCGGCGAGGGGCTGGAGGAGCTCATGCACCTCGCGGACAACTTTGCCCGCGAGGAGGTAATCGGCTTCCACGGGGATGCGCCCGCTCTCCGCCCGCGCGAGAAGAAGCAGGCGGTCCACCAGCGCGGTCACGCGGTCGGCCTCTTCGAGCATCGAGCCGACCGCCTCGCTCAAGCCGGCCCGGTCGGGTGACCCCATGAGGGCGGTCTCCCCGGCCACCCGCAGGGCCGCGAGGGGTGTTTTGAGTTCGTGGGCGGCATTGGCGGTGAAATCCTTCTGCGCGGAAAAAACCGCTTCGGTGCGCGCCTGCGCGGCCGCCCACGCCTCCCGAAGGGCGGTCATTTCCGGTGCGACAGGCCCCGTCCGGGGCTCCGGGTGAGCGGGGGTCGTTTCGCGCATGTTTGCCGCGAGCTGACGCAAAGTCCGGGAATGCAGGCGACCCACCCACCATCCGCCGAGCCCCGCAAGAAAGGTGGCTGTTGCGATAAGGAAGAGGCCAAAGAGGCCAAATCCACTGCCCGCCCAGACGAGAAAGCCGCCGCCGAAGGCGCTCGCTCCGGCGAGGATGGCCGTGCGGGCGGGAAGGCCAAGCGGGTGTCTTGTCCGCATCGCTGGAGTGAGGGCGAATGCACCCTGACGGGTCAACGGGATTCGCAGGAGCGTCCCAACCAGTCGGCATACGCGCTCTCGGGAATGGCCCGGGCGGCGAGGGCAAGGGTGCGTTCGACAGCTTCTTCTTCGGGGGCGATGAACTGCAGTCCGTTGGCTTCCAGAAAGAGGGCCGCCGCCACAAAACCCGTGCGCTTGTTGCCGTCGAGAAAGGGGTGGTTGCCAACGATCCCCGCCGCATAGGCGGCCGCCATGGTGGGGAGTTCGGGAGGGGGCTCTTCGTAGGCAAAGCGGTTGCGCGGCCGGTCGAGGGCCGCGTCAAGCATACCCTCGTCGCGCACGCCGTTCAGGCCGCCGAACCGATCGAGCAACTCGGCGTGGACAGCGAGGACCTCATGCCGCTCCAACCAAACCGGCTCGTTCATTTGGCGAGTTCCCGGAGGGCGTTGCGGTAGCGGTTCATAATGTCTTCCGCGATGGCCATCTTTTCCTTGAATCCGGGACGGTCCGGGGTCAGCCGCATGGCTCCCTCGGCGTCGCCAGTCAGGTAAAGCGTGGCTCCTTCCTCCACCTTCATCTGGTTGAGGGCCTCCTTCGGGAGAACGATTCCGAGCGAGTTTCCAATCCGGCGAACTTTGGTTTCAATGGCCATGGGAATAACGGATGTAATAACAAGCGGGTTGTCAAGCTTCAGGGCTACGGGAGGGTGGCATATCTGCAGGGCTGCATCGGCGATTGGTAAGCGTTGGAATCCCGTCGCGCGGGCGCGAACGATCGATGGTTCGCGGGACCGGCTAAAGCGCCTCGACTGAGCTCGCCGAAGTCCGGAACTCTAACCAAATCCCCGCACTTTTCATCACGCCCCCGGGCACAGGGTTTCGTCCGTGCGGGGAGATGGAGCCCCCTTTTTCCGCCTCCATGCTCTGGACCCGGGGTCGAATCAATCCTCCGAACGAATGCGGAAAAACCGGCGTTCGGACGTGATTGGCAGATCCATGACCCATTCGTCTCCATCCCCCTCCCAGGGGCCGCCAATTTCAGACCAGTTTCTCAGATCAGTGGAGGCTTCCAACCAATACGAGCGGCCCTGGGTGGTGGGAAAAGAGAGCGAGTGACCTCCCCGTTCCGCGGAAAGCCGCGCCATAAAGGGTTCGTCAATGCCCCCCTCGTCGAGGGCCAAGGACGATTGTGCGGCGGGCGGAACCGGGGTGATCTCAATGAAGGATATCTTGTTATTGCTGGCTTCGGTTGCATTGGACACGGTGAGGATACCGTGGGTGACCTCGACTATTTGGGTGCCTTCGACCCACCGTTGGCTGGCGGAGAGTTGGCCACTGACGGTGAGAAGGCCCTGGACCGCGATCCGGATGGTGCTGTCCGGAAATTCCGCATCCCCGGCGACCACCCTCACCGAATAAGTGCCATCCAGAAGAGCGATTTCCCAATGAAAGGCCCCGCCCATTTGCATGTGATTAAGGGTATCGAAAGCCTTGGAGGCAGACGCGGATGAGTTGCGTTCCCGGGAGGTTGTTGTCCGGTCGCCACTCCAACCGTAGGCATACCCATTGTCACGGTTGCCGAAAGGATGCCCAGCATCTTTGAGGAAGCCA
Organism: Opitutales bacterium; assembly: GCA_020831585.1. Classification (GTDB taxonomy): domain Bacteria; phylum Verrucomicrobiota; class Verrucomicrobiia; order Opitutales; family Oceanipulchritudinaceae; genus JAFIGE01. Next base: position 5,482 of record JAFIGE010000167.1, read on the forward strand.
GGCGTTGTCGCGGTGGTGGCGGTCTCGAAGCTCACGCGGAGGACAGGCATAAAAACGTCGACCGACGCGCTTGCGGTCATCCCGCCGTCCTCCGTGGTCACGGTAATGGTCGCCGAACCCGCGCCCACGGCCGTCACCAACCCGCTGCTGCTCACGGTGGCGACACTGGGGTTGCTGCTGCTCCAGGTGACGGTATCGTCGGTTGCGTCGGACGGGGATACGGTGGCAGTGAGTTGTTCGGTCGCTCCGGTCTCCAGGCTGAGCGAGACGAGATCGAGGGTCACGCCGGTCACGGCGACGGTGGGCGGCTCGCTGGTCAGCGCGGTGATCTCCACGAAGCAAATCTTGTTGTTGTTCGCACCCGGAGCGTTGCTCAGCGCGATTCTTCCATTGGTGACAACGATTGTCTGGGTGCCCTCGATCCAGCGTTCGCCTGCGGAAGGCTGCCCATCCACGGTGAGCACACCTTGAACGGCGATCCGATGGGTGCTGTCCAGATGATCCGGATCCCCGGCAACCACCCGCACCGAATATTCGCCATTGGGCACTTCGATTTCCCAACTGAAATCACCGCCCATTTGCATGTGATTGAGCGTATCGAACTCCCCGCCGGGTGAGTTGGCCGAGTTCCGCTCCCGGGATGATCCGGTGCGGTCACCCGACCAGCCATAGCTGTAGCCGTTACCGCGGTCCCCAAACACCTGGCCGGCATCCTTAAGGAATCCGGACGGCGTGGCGGAGGCGGCCCGTTCGAAGTTTATCCGAATGGGCTCCGGAAGAGGATTGGGAGGGGGCTCGTCTCCCGCCTCACCGAAGGACATGACTTCGATGTCGACCAAGGTGAAGTTTCCGTCGTGAGCAAAGGCGATGGCATTGAAATCCCATGTGGGGACATGGGCGGCGAGGTCTGTTCGCGAGATTTCCTCGCCGGTGTGGGAGTGCCGGATCGTGGTGACATGAAGTCCATCCTCTGTGCGCTCCAGACGGAGCATGGCCTGAAAGGACGTATCTTCGGTGCGGAAAGTGCCGGTGAATTCGCTGCCCAGTCTGGCAATGCCTCCACCGATGCCCGAGGGATTGCTCCCGAACCCACCGCCCTGATTGGGCGTGCCCGCAAGGCCGGCCGATCCACTTGCCTGCCGAAAGAGGCCATTGTTGACGACACTTGTGCCGGTCGTGGAGGTTCGGAACCAGGCCAGGTAGCCAACCCATTCATTGGTCACGGTTGTCTGATTATCGGCTGTGGCCGGCACGCCCGCATGATCGAACAAGCCAAAGCGGAAAGACCAAGGGTTGTTATTGGAGGAAACAAACTCCGCTACGGTCAAATGGAGTTCGATGTAATCACCAACGCTCTGGAGAGAGATGGTTTCCGTGAGATTAAACAAGGCCCCTTGATAACCGGAGGCACGATTGAAGGCGAGGCCGTTTGGTCCCGTTGTCGACTGATCGAGCGCCCCGCCATTGATGACGTAGGCCGCACCGAGAAGAGAACCCCCACCCACGCCTTCCGTGACTTCGATTTCCACATAGGCTGTATTGCTGAAGCTGATACCATCATGCACCCGAAAGGTGAAGACATCGATCCCGCTAAACCCGGTGTTCGGGGTGTAGGTCAGGTTGGGCGCAGTGCCGGTAATCACACCGTGGTAAGGATCTTCAACGATGTGGAAGGTGAGCGGATCATTCTCCGGGTCGGTTGCGGTTAGTTGAATGGCCACAGCCTGACCACTTTCCATAAGGACCACTTGACTGTTGGCGGTGGGCGACTGGTTGGCAGGTGCCTCGTTCACCGTCAGGACAGCGGAGGCGCTCGTCGCCGTTCCCTCGCTGTTGCCGGCAGTGGCAAAATAAGTGCCCGCATCGGAGAGGACCGCGTAATTGATCGCCAGGATCGCATCTGTCGCCCCCGGAATCATTGCACCATTCTTATACCACTGGAAAGTCGGCGCAGGGTTCCCGGATGCCACTACGGACAGAGCCACGCTGCTCCCCTCAACGACCGCCATTGAGACGGGGTCCACCGTGAAGACAGGTGCCGCCGGATCACCGGCGGATCCGTATACAGCCGTGTATACCGTATCCACCACAGCCGGTCCGACGGGTTTATCCCAGCCGAGGAAGACATAATCGGGATCCGTCACACTGATTCCCGGTGCGACGGGCATCGCACCGTAGGCCATGGTCTGGACCAGGGTTCCATCGGAATGGGTGCCCAGGGCCCCGTGGTCAAAAGTGACCGTAACAGCTGGCGGGGAGAAGGCCGCCCCATCGTAAAGGACGTTGTCACTCTGTAATTGGTATTGCCGGTTTCCAACCTGAATGAGGGCATCGGCCACGCCACCGGATAGACGCGCTACGGACGGATGGGCACCGTTGCGTTGAATTGTCATGACCACGAGGAAGTTTCCGTCCGCACCGGCTATGTGGAGATAGCGGTTTTGCAAAATGCGGGGGTTGGTGACGGGATCTTCCGTCGCCAGGGTGCCGCCGTTGAGCAAGCTGTAGGCGCTGCCCCGGTCGCGCACGCCGACCGTGATGACCGGAGAACCGCCCGGATGGAGAATGGTACCGCGCAAAGTTGCGCCATTCCCGCCGGTGATCGTAAAGGTGTTTCCACTGGTGGTGAGGGTGTTGCCGAGGAAGGTGGGCAGTTGCCAGTGGGTGCCGTTCGAGCTCGTGTCGGCCACCACCAGGGTCACATCCGCCCCCGTCGCCGCCTTATCAAAATCGGTGATGATCCAGCGTTTGTGGTTGTTGGTTCCCACATTGTTGGTGCTCATCCAGGCGATCGCGTGGCCACCGCCGTCCGGTTTGATCAGGGGCGTTCCGACAAAGGAGCCCTGGTTGCTGTTGGAGTTCACCGCCGTGGTATCGGGATTCGCCGGGTAGACCGTGGGTTGGCTCCGGTCCCGCGCCGGGTTGTCGCGACCCCCTCCCAAGACAAAGGGAGCGCCCTGGGCGATGACGCGGAACCCAAGGCCATCCGCCCCATCGTGCGCGGACAGGGTATTGAGGCGGGCCTTGAACTGAACCAGGCTGTCGTTGGCATCCTCATATCCGTCACGGAAAGTCATCATCCCGAGACCGGCCGTATCCCGCCCGGCTTGATGCCAAGACCAGATTTCCGCGGGATTCTGGGGCGCAACATCCTCCGGATAGAAGAGAATGGACCAGAAGGTTCCGTGTCGGGTGCTGTCCCAACGTGCCCCGAGAGGCGAAAGGTCGCCCATCAAACGGTCATAGGCATGACGAATCCCGCCCAATGTTCCCTCGGGGGCCATGGCAAAGGCGAGGCCGTAGCTACCCTCCCCTCCGATATGGCCGTTGTCATCGGACCAATCAGTCTTGACTCCCCCCATGCCATAGATGTCCAGCGCCGTGGTCGCGCCGGCAAAGAGCGACCAAAACATCCATTGCAACCGGCTGTTGGCGGTTAAGTCGACGTCGTGCCCGGATTGCCGCAAGGCGAGGGCAAAGGGCCCCACAAAGGAGCCCAGGGGGTATGCGGTATAGCCGGAGCCTTCGGGATTCCATCCACGCGGGGAAGCTCCCTTCTGGTTATTGTTGATATAATTGACGACGCGATTGACCGCATCGTTGAGCATGGCGGGCTCATAGCTGTGGTCCATGGCGAGGAGAGCCAGGCCGCCGGAAGCTCCGCGGATTCCCTGCCAGTTGCTCCCCGGATCGGCGTTTTGTCCGCTGCCACCGATCTGAATGATGACGTCGGCGATTGAGCGGAGCTTTGATGAGACGAGAAAGCAGGATAAGGAGCAGGATAAGGACATCCTTGTAATATACTTGACAAAACAGACCTTCCTCAGGGTGTGGGAAAAGTGTCGAATGCGATGGGATCTGCCGAGCCAAGCAAACAGGATACTGACATCCTTGTTATATACTTGACAAAACAGACCTTCCTCAGGGTGTGGGAAAGGTGTCGAATGCGATGGGATCTACCGAGCCAAGCGACATCATTTATCGAGAGTGGCCATAGGAAGAGTTTCATGGAGCGAACCCCGCAATCAGAACGCGCTGAACTCATTTCCCTGGTCCCCCAACCTGACCCTTCCCTTCCCCGCGCCCCAATGCGCGCGGACTATCCTGTTTCAGGAGGCTCCACTCGGGAACATGCAAACGTCCATTACGCCGCCCGATACACCCCCGCGCAGGCCTCCCGGTCGCGGCGCTTGAACCAGCGCTGACCCGCCGCACGCGCCGCTTCCGCCAGCTTCTCCATTCGCCCCGCCACACGGTGATACAGGCTTCCGTAACGCTCCACGGTCGAAATCCAATTCTCCACATCCAGTTCCAACCGCTCCAGCACCGGAGCCAGGTCTGCCGGAATTGATCCCACTTTGTCGTCCTGTAGGCGCCGACCTGTCCAGTCCACCAACCGCAAATAACGCTCCTCGCTCATTCCCAGCACTCCTCCCTCCCCAGCCTCCACCGGAGCCAGCCAGCGCGCCCGCTCCACATCTCCACGCGCTCCCTCCAACATCCCCTTCTGGGCCTCCGTTGCGGTCGACTCGTCTCCCCCCGACGCCTTCCACGCCGCCAGTTCCGCACGCCCACGACGCGCCCGCAAGCGATCACCCGCTCCGCAATAGTCGCTCGCCTCGGGCGTCTCCTCCACCCCCGCACGCACGGGGTTCAGATCGACATAGGCCATGCACGCGACGACCGCTCCCGCATCCGCCAGGCGCTGGCACTTGAAACGGCCCTCCCAGAAGCGGCCTTTGCAACGGTCCTCCTCATTCGCCCGGCGCGCGATCACCTCGCTCAAACCGCGCATGAACCAACTCAGGTTTCCCAGACGCCCGCGGCACACCTTCACCTTCTCCGCGTCCTTCGCCAACATCGCCACCCGGTCCGCCTCCACACTCGCCCCGATCTGGTCCCGCCGCCCCGGACACAACCGCAACCAACGCCGCGCCACCTCCTCATCGCTCCAACCCG
>JAFIGE010000168.1 GCA_020831585.1 Opitutales bacterium
CATCCATCAGCCGCCTTTTCTGCACCACCCTCGAAATAAGGTGGTGGCAAGCCAAGCGCGGATAACGCAACCTACGACAATGTTTACGACCCATTTGACCACTCAAACACCTGCTTTGCTTCTGTCAATGTTGCAATATTCAGAACATTAAAAAAAGTTCCCAGTGCTCAATCGGTTTCGGATTCTCTTTCACCTCAAGGGGCCGCAGCGCCTGACAAACTTCCTGATTACATCCATTTGAGCGCGCGGGATGAAGGGCGCGGGGATCATGTTGGAGATCCGGCTCTAGGCGATCCCGGCACGACGGCTTTGCGGGGGCGGCGGATTCTCTTCTTGGCCGAAAGAATGGCGGCTCAGCGCAAATTGGGTGAAAGCCAGCGGCGCATTTCTTCGACGAGCATGCCTTTGCGCCGGGCGTAGTCCTGGAGTTGATCTTCCGCAATCTGCCCGACGGAAAAATAGGCCGCCGCCGGATGATGGATATAGAGCCCGCTGACCGAGGCCGCCGGGTGCATGGCAAAGTTTTCCGTCAGGCGGATGCCGGTGTGCTTCTCGGCTTCGAGGAGCTTCCAGAGGGTGGCTTTTTCCGTGTGGTCAGGCGTGGCCGGATAGCCGTGGGCCGGTCGGATGCCGCGATACTTCTCCGCGATGAGGTCTTCGTTGGTGAGGGCGTCTTCGCCCGGCAGATTCCACACTTGGCGAACCTTTCGGTGGAGCCATTCGGCGGAGGCTTCGGCCAAGCGGTCGGCCACGGCTTTGACCATGATGGCGGTGTAGTCGTCATGGGCGGCTTCGAGTTCCTTGGCCCAGGTATCGGCTTCGCCGCCGGCGGTCACGGCGAAGGCACCGGCGTGATCGCAGAGGGCGGTATCCATGGGTGCGACGTAGTCGGCACAACAGAAGTTCACCGGCGTATCGCCCGCCCCGGTTTTGCGCTTTTGCTGGCGGAGAAAATGGAAACGGGCGACCTCCCGGGTGCGCGCGCCGTCGGCGAAGTAGCGCACGTCGTTGCCCTCGGAGGCGGCGGGCCAGAGACCCCAGACGCCCCGCAAATGAAAGCGTTCCTCGCGGATGATTTGATCGAGGATCTTCCGGCCTTCGTCGAAGAGGCGCGTGGCTTCCTCGCCATACTTGGGATTTGTAAGGATTTTTGGATACAGGCCCTTCAACTCCCAGGCCCAGAAGAAGGGCGACCAGTCGATATAGGAGGCGACTTCGGCAAGGGGAAGCCGCTCCTCGATGACGAGCCCGGTCTTAGCCGGCACAGGCAAGGGTTCCGCGCCCCATTCGATGCGGGCGGCATTGGCATTGGCTTCATCGAGGGTGAGAAACTGATCGGCCGCGCCCGCCTTGCTCCGCTCATGGCGCTCGCGGTGCTTTTGATTTTCCTCGCGAAAGGCAGCGAGTGCGGTCGGTTTGGTCTCGGGATTGAGGAGTTGCGAAACCACGCCGACCACACGGGAGGCATCCGGCACCTGCACTGTCGCATCGCGGGTGTAGGCGGGTTCGATCTTCACGGCGGTGTGAGCCTTGGATGTGGTGGCCCCGCCAATCAATAAAGGCGTCTCAAACCCCTCGCGCTCCATTTCCGCAGCGACATGCACCATCTCGTCAAGGGAGGGGGTGATCAGCCCGCTGAGGCCGATGATGTCGGCCTTCACTTCTTTCGCTTTGGCGAGGATCTTGTCGCAGGGGATCATCACGCCCATGTCGTGCACAGTGTAGTTGTTGCAGGCCAGGACCACGCCAACGATATTTTTGCCGATGTCGTGCACGTCGCCCTTGACCGTGGCGAGGACGATGGTGCCGGCGTTTTTGCGCTGGTGCGTGGCGTCATCGGGTGCGGCGAGGGCGGCAAGGCGCTTTTCCTCCTCCATGAAGGGCGTGAGGTGGGCCACGGCGCGCTTCATCACGCGGGCGCTTTTCACGACCTGGGGGAGAAACATCTTTCCTTCGCCAAAGAGATCGCCCACGACCTTCATGCCGTCCATGAGGGGGCCTTCAATCACGTCGAGCGGGCGCTTGTGCGCGAGACGGGCTTCCTCGGTGTCTTCTTCGATAAAGTCGGTGACGCCGTGGCGGATAGAGTGAATCAACCGCGCTGTGACATCGCCCGCGCGCCACGCGAGCCGGTCGGCTGTATCCACCTTGCCACCCTTCTGCCCCCGGTAGCGCTCGGCCAGTTCGAGGAGACGGTCGGTGGCATCGGGGCGGCGGTCGAAGAAGACGTCTTCAATGTGCGCGCGCAGATCGGCGTCGATGTCCTCATAAACGGCAAGCATGCCGGCATTGACGATGGCCATATCGAGCCCGGCCTTGATGGCGTGGTAGAGAAAAACGCTGTGCATGGCCTCGCGCACGGGATTGTTGCCGCGAAACGAGAAGGAGATGTTGGAGAGGCCGCCGCTCACGCGGGCGTGCGGGCAGAGTTTTTTGATTTCGGTGGTGGCCTCGATGAAGTTGAGGGCGTAGCGGTTGTGCTCCTCGATGCCCGTGGCCACGGTGAGGATGTTGGGGTCGAAGATGATGTCTTCAGGCGGAAAATCCGCCTGCTCCACGAGAAGATCGTAGGCGCGTTTGCAGATGCGTACCTTTTCTTCCTTGGTCGCTGCCTGCCCTTGCTCGTCAAAAGCCATGACCACGGCGGCAGCCCCGTAGCGACGGATGAGGCGGGCTTGTTTGAGAAAGGCCCCCTCCCCTTCCTTAAGGCTGATGGAATTGACCACGCCCTTCCCTTGTACGCACTTCAGGCCCGTTTCCAAAACCGACCACTTCGACGAGTCGATCATGATGGGCACGCGGGCGATGTCGGGCTCGGAGGCGACGAGATTGAGAAAGCGCGTCATGCAGGCCTCGCTGTCGAGGAGGCCCTCGTCGAAATTGATATCGATCATGTTGGCACCGTTTTCGACCTGCTGACGGGCCACTTCGAGGGCGGTATCGAAATCGTCCTGCTCGACGAGTTTGCGGAAGCGCGGCGAGCCGGTAACGTTGGTTCGCTCGCCGATGACGAAAAACGAGGAAGATCCCCCGCCCCCCACCGCCGCCGCTTCCAGGCCGGAGTAGCGGCTCTCGGTGGGGCGCTTGCCGGGCTTGCGCGGCGGGTGTTGCCCAAGTCGCCGGGCAATCTCGGCGATGTGGTCGGGGCGCGTGCCGCAGCAGCCACCGACGATGTTCAGCCAACCGGCGGCAGCGAAATCTTCGAGCACGTCGGCCATGTTTTCGGGCGAGTCGTCATACTCGCCAAAGGCATTGGGCAGGCCGGCATTTGGGTAACAGCTCACAAAAGTGCCATCGGCAATGCGCGCCAGCTCTTCGACATACGGGCGCATTTCGTCGGCCCCGAGGGCGCAGTTGAGCCCCACGCTCAAGGGGCGCGCGTGCGCGATAGAGTTCCAAAACGCCTCGACGGTCTGCCCCGAGAGGGTGCGCCCGGAGGCGTCGGTCACCGTCACGGATATCATAATAGGCACACGCAGGCCCCGCTCCTCAAAAACATCCTCCACCGCAAACACCGCCGCCTTGGCATTGAGGGTGTCGAAAATCGTTTCGATGAGGATGGCATCCACCCCACCATCGAGCAATCCACGCGTCTGCTCGGCATAGGCTTCCACAAGCTGATCGAAGCTGATCGCGCGGTAGCCGGGGTTGTTCACATCGGGCGAAAGGGAGGCTGTCCGGTTGGTCGGTCCGATCGCCCCCGCAACAAAGGCCGGACGCCCCGGATAATCTGCTTTGAATCTCTCCGCCGCCCGTCGCGCCAGTTTCGCCGCCTCCACGTTGATCTCATAAGCCAGGGCCTCCGTGCCGTAGTCCGCCTGGGAAATGCTCGTGGCATTAAACGTATTCGTTTCCACGATGTCGCTCCCGGCCGCGAAAAAGTTGTAGTGGATCTCCTCGATCATTTCCGGAGAGGTCAGCACCAGGAGGTCGTTGTTCCCCTTGAGAGGATGCGTATGCCCCGTGAAACGCTCCGTCATCCACGCTTCCTCACCCGGCTTCCGTGCCTGGATTTCAGTGCCCATGGCACCGTCTAAAAAAACGATCCGTTCACCCAGCAATCGGCGCAGGGCCGCCTCCGCGCCCGCGTTCTTTCCAGCTCCGCAATTCATTCATCAAAACATCCGGATGCGTTGATGCGTTGTCAAGACTGCGTTGTGTTCGAGACTCTTGCTTCGCCTCCAGTTACGCTTTTTGAAAATATGCCCGAAGACGCCCTTTCTGAGTGGTTTGCCATCAGACTTGATCGTGCGCTGAAGTCAAGTTCGACGCTGTCCCTTTATCCCACAGCCTACTTGCCCCGTAGCGCGACCCCATCTTGGGGTCAGCGCCGTTGCGCCGGAGGATTTGCGGGGCCGTGCCTGAAGTTCCGCGACCTCCGACTCTTGGCACACCGCAGAGCAGGGGGCCAAAATGGCCGCCCTGCCACGGAGGATGCCCTCCAGGCAGCGAACATGTTCGATGCGGTCTCTTCATCCGGCGGCCTACTTGCGCCGTGGCGCGATCCCATCCTGGGGTCAGCGCCGTTGCGCCGGCGACTTTCCGGGGCCGTTCGGGAAGTTCCGGGACTTTCGGCTTTCCCACACCGCAGAGCAGGGGGCCAAAATGGCCACCCTGCTACGGAGGATGCGCTCCAAGCAGTGTCAGGATGGCTGCGCCGGAGTGGGGAGTCCTGTTGTTGGGGAAATTTCCCCAATCGAGCCCGCAAGAGAGCGGGGAATTTTTCCCACTGACCGTACAAACGAACACCGACAGAAATAAAAAGACCCATAAACAACTACAGGAAAACGCCTTAAGACTATCATGCCGAAACTGGCACGGCCGATGCAAAAGAATAAACAACTCCACCAAACGAACCCATTCCGTTCACTTCAACTCAGGAAACCCAATTATGAAAAAGACAACGTTCACCCTTCTCACCCTCGCGGGCTCGGCTTTGCTGGCTCTGTCCGCCGCCGCCCAGGAGCGCCCGCTTCCCGAGCGTCCCGGGCCGGTTCTCGACCGCCCGGTCGTTGAGCGCCCGATCGAACGCCCGATCGCCCCGCAAGAAATCCACGACAAGCGCGCCGATTTGGCGACCATTCGAGCCGAGTTGGCGCAATCACGCGCCGAGCTGATGCGCAGCCTCGGTGAGGATGCCACGCGCGAAGAGCACGCCATCGCCCTGCGCGAGTGGTATGCGGAAAATGCCGAGGCGATGGCCTACGCCCGCGAACTCGCCGCTGAGCTGGCGGCTTGGAGGCGGGAAAACCGTCCGCAGCGCCCCGAAGCCCCTGGAGGCCGGGAAGGCGTGGCGGAGCGTCGGGCGGATTTCCGCGAGCGCGCGCAAGCGATGGCTGCCGAGCGCCAGGCCTTGCGCGAGCAGATGCGCGATGCCACGGCCGAAGAGCGCGAGGAGCTGATCCGCGACTTCCGCGAAACACAATCTCAATTGATGCAAGAACGGCGTGAGCAACGTCGCTCGGAACGGGCACCCGGCGGTCCGGTTGGTGGAGAACGCCGTCCGGGTGGTTGATTCGGCTCGTTTTCTCATCCGTTCTTTAGACCAACGCGGGCGGACTTCTTTGGAGGTCCGCCCGCCTTTGTTGTCGACAATCGAAGAATACCCTCTTCAGAAATCCGGCTTCACCTCTGTGACCTTCCTTCGCCTGTCTATCGCCCTTTTTCTCTTTAGCCTTCTTCTGCCGGTCACGGCGGAGGCGATTCACGATGACTCCGACCCGGCCGAAGAGGAACTGGCTGCCTGGGAATTGTTTTTGCAGGAAGTGGACACCGCCGGAGCAGCCGCCCCTGCGCAAGAAGCGACGATCCCGCCCCCCGCCCTCCTCCGCGATGAGTCCATCCGGATCTTTCTCTTTGGCGGCCACACCAACAACAGCCTCCTTTCCGCACGGAAGGTGCCCGCCGCTTTCCTCGGAGTCGGCGCGGAAGCCTTTGTCTGGCAAACCGACGGTTTCCACTTCTTCACGGTCTGGGCACTCGCCGAGCGGCGCCGATTCAGCTCGGCGGAGGAGGATTTGGAGGACGAGTGGACCGCCGCCCTCCACCTCCGCTATGAGCATGGGCTTCCGCTCGGCGCTTGGACGCTGGAAGGGGGTATCACCGCCACGCGCCAAGTCTACGATGCCGCCGATACCGCCCTTCCCGGCGAAGCCGCAGTGGACTTTCTCGGGGTCATTTTGCCCCGCGCCTCCTTCTCTTGGAAACGCCTCTTCGGCTTTGGTCAGGAACTGGAATGGGGATTCACAAGTGAGCACGTTTTGTATCAGGATATCGACTACAACAACAGCCTGCACGGCCTTCGTTTACAGCTGCGCACTCCGCTTGCTCATGGCACAAGTGCCACCGTCGGCGGGGCCGTGCGCGATGTTCACTTCGAGGACGAACCGCCGCGGAGTGCCACCGGTTTACCCCTTTCTGCCGAGCGCCTGCGGTTCGTCCGTTACGATGCCGACATTCTTCTGCAGCACGAGCGCACCTGGGGTCCCGAACATTTTTGGCAACTGCGTTTTTTCGGATCGTGGATTCCGTCCAACAGCAGCCCGTGGCACGGTTTTGACCGCCGGGGATGGGAGTTCCGGGGGCGTTCCGTTCTTTCCCCCTGGCGGCTCCACTACCGCTGGTCCCGGGCGGCTGTATCCTACCGCGCCCGACAAGGCGCACCGGGCGTCACCGCCCCCCTGAAGCAACGTCGCCACACCGGTGTCGTTGGCCTCGAATACAACCCGGGTTCGTGGCAGCTGCGCGGTGAGCTTGAATACAACCGGTTTTTCTCAAATGATCCGAAATCGAGTTACCGTGCCCGGCAAGTCACCGCCACCCTCGCAAAAGATTTCTGAGGCTCGATTCATGGATCTCTCCACCACACCGCCATTCGCCCGAATCTCCCCCCCCCCGCAGGGAAGGGTTTTCGATGCCCGCGCCCGCCGCGCCTGGTGGGGCGTCTTCTCCGCCGTCCTCCTCCTGCTCGCTTTTGTCATCCTGCTGCTCAGCCTCTCCCAGCGGTCGCTCCAGCGCATTCACATGATGGACGGCGATGCCTCTATTCTCAAAGCCATCGCCCGTCTTGAAGCCAACCGACTCGATCCCGCCACCGCCCTCGGCGATGAATATGTCGACCTCGCGCTCGCCGCCAGCGAGCTGCCGGGTATCCTGGGCGTGGCGGTTCTCGACTTGCAGGGCCACCCCCTCATCACCCTTCCCGACCTCGACAAAAGCGAATGGAGGAGCACCCCTGAAGCGCTTCCGGGGCCAAACAACCCGCGACACACACGCTTTCGCCCGGCCGATGCCCCCGTCCGCCCGACCCCTGTCCTGCAAGTCTACCTCTACATGGAAAACAGCGGGGTCCTCGCTCAACCGGTGATCCTCCTTTATCTCGTTGATGCGTCCGATCTGAAAGCGCGCTTTGCCGCCCTTGACCGCGCCCTCGTCCTCAATTCGGTCTCCCTCTTCGCCCTTGTTGGGGGCATTCTCTGGATAGTTTTCCGCATGGCCCTCCGCCGCCTCCAGGGCCTCACCACTTCTCTCGAACAACGCACCCGCGAACTCGAAGCAGCCCACGCCGATCTCGCCCTCGCCGCCAAATCCTCCGCCCTTGGGGCCATCAGTGCGCACCTTTTCCACGAACTGAAAAATCCCCTCGCGGGTCTCTACCAGCACCTCTCCCGCAACGGCGGCGACAGCGCCGCCCTCGCCTCCACCGCCTCGATGCAGCGCCTCCTGCAACAAACCCTCGCCGTCCTCCGCTTCGAGAAGAGCCACGCCCAGACCGATTTCACCGTGAACGAAATCTTCGGGATTCTGCAAAGCCGGGCCGCCGAGGATTTTCCCGGGGCGCGGGTCGAGCGCATGGCATCCTCACCGGAGGTGCCCATTCCCGGTCGGGTGGCCAACCTCGCCATCCTCATCCTCGGAAATCTCCTGCGCAATGCTCTTGAAGCATCCTCCTCCCATCCGGGACACGCCCGCCTCCGTCAGCGCGCGGGCGAGGCGATGGTCTTCGAGGTGGAAGACAATGGCCCCGGTCTGCCCCCCGACCGCCTTGCCGATCCCTTCCGCGCGGGCCGCTCGGAGAAGCCGGAGGGCACCGGCCTCGGACTTGCCCTGAGCTATCAGTTGGCCCGCCACATCGGGGCCACCCTCACCCTTGAACAATCCTCCGCTCAGGGCACCCGCTTTGCCCTTCGCCTTCCCACGAAAGACCCACCATGAGATCCGTCTTGCCTCCCGCCGTCTCCCTCGCCCTCACCGGACTCCTCCTTTCGCCCCCCGCCGTCGCTCAGCCAGCCACCCTGGAACCGCTCTGGTCTTACGATGCCAGCGGGGTAATCTACTCGACCCCCGCCGTCGACAGCAGCGGCAACCTCTACTTCGGAGGACACGATACCCGCCTGCACTCCCTCACCGCCGCCGGAGAGCTCCGGTGGACCTTTGACAAACCCACCGATTGGGTCGAGAGCAGCCCCGCCCTCACCTTGAGCAACCTCGCCGTCTTCGGTTCGTGGGATGGCAACATCTACGCTGTCCATGCATCCACCGGCCAACCCGCCTGGACGTATCCGACCGGCGGATACATCATCGGGTCCCCCGCCATCGCCCCCGATGGCACCCTGCTTATCGGATCGGCCGACGGGTTTCTCTATGCCCTCAGCGACGAAGGTTTCCTCCGCTGGATTTACACCACCGATTCAGGGGAGTTCGAATCCTCCCCCGCCATCGCAGCCGACGGAACGATCTACATCGCGGACACTGCCGGCACCCTCCATGCCATCGATCCCTCCGGCCTTCCCCTCTGGACCTACTCCGCTGGCGCGGGCATCTACAGCTCGCCCACTCTCGCCGCCGATGGCACCCTCTATGTCGGATCGGAGGACGGTCACCTCCATGCCGTTCACCCCGACGGCTACCGCCTCTGGAAATTCCGCGCCGACGAGGGAATCGACTCATCCGCCGTCATCGCGGACGACGGGCGCATCTTCGTCGCCTCCCGCGACGGCTACCTCTATGCCCTCGATGCGCAGGGCATCGAGCAGTGGGATCTATTCGTGGGCGATGTCTTCTATTCCAGCCCGGCCCTCGACGACACCAACACCCTCTACATCATGGGCTACGTCGGAAACGGCTGGAGCCGTCTCGTGCAGGTCGATGCCGGAGGGGAGGTGCTCGCCGAAGCCTTCATCGCCGCATTCAACGATGCCTCCCCCGTCCTCGCCAACGGGACCCTTTATCTCGGCATGTTTGACGGTCGCCTTTACGCCTTTCCGGGCAGCGATCCCGCCGGTGCCTGGCCCCTCTTCCGCCACAACACCCTCAACACCGGTTGGCCCGGCGGCCTTTACCCCGATCCCGATCTCCGCTACGCCTTCTGGCCCTACGAACGCGAAGCGGACGGGTGGTTCAACGTCGGCTGGTGGGGCAGTGGCGCTTTCGTTGGGACGGCCTTTCCCTGGACCTTCCACCCCGACCACGGATGGGGCTACGTCTTCGCGCCCGAGGTGTCCATCAGGGGAGCGGGCGGGCTGTGGTATTTTGATTTATCCGGGGGCCTCGGCTGGCTCTGGATGAGCCCCGTCCACCCCAACACCTACTTCAACGCAAGCCTACCCAAATGGTTCTACCACGTCCCCGGCAGTTCCGTTTTCTCCCCCGGCGGGCGCCACCTCCTGCCCCTCGATTGAAGTTGTCACCAACCCCCACCCTCCCCATGAGTCCCAGCCGCAGTGTAATCTCGAAGTTTGTCATGCGCTGCGGCCCCTTGAAAACAGAATCCACAACCGCAACCGATTTGGCACGGGGAACTTTTTTAATGTTCTGAACATTGCACCATTGACAGAAGCCAGACAGGTGTTTGAGTCGCGGCATGAGCAGGAATTTTTGCCGAAGATTGAAGTATCCACGACTGGCTTGCCACCACCTTATTTCAAGGGTGGTGCAGAAAAGGCGATTGATGGATGAGGAGGCGATGCAGGCGATGCGCCATATTATGCGCTCGCAGGCGGCGTTTGCGGGGATGGAGGTGCTGACGTATTGCTTCTTGGCGAATCACTTTCACATCTTCGTAAGGCTGGATCCGAAGGAGACGGAGCACCTGGACGACGCGGGGCTGGTGGGGCGATTTCGGGCGCTCTATGGTGGGACGCGTTGTGCTTCGCTGGGGTTGGATGCGGATGATCTGGAGGCGATTCTGGCGAAGAATGGTGACCCCGCTGAGGGCATCCGGCGACGCTTGAAGGCGCGGATGGGGGATGTGTCGGTCTTCATGCGGGAGGTGAAGACGCGGTTTACTCTGTGGTATAATCAGAAGCACGGGACGGTGGGCACGTTCTGGGCGGAGCGTTTCCGCAGTGTCATCGTGGAGGCGGATACGACGGCGCAAA
>JAFIGE010000010.1 GCA_020831585.1 Opitutales bacterium
TGGCGGAAGAATCCGGGCTTCTCTCGAAGATCCGCGCCTTCAGTGAGAGCTGGGTGGTGGGGACGGTTGCTTGGGTGGAGAGCTTCTGTGCGCCCAATGGCTGGCTCGGCTTTCGAAGGGGAAGGAAGCCCCAACCGCTCGTGGAGGAAGGCGGTGCTGACTTCGCGACGGTCGCGACGGTGGTGAAACGCCCCTGAAAAAGGTGACAACCTTTGTGATTACACTCATTGGTTTGGGGGAGCGGTTATT
Organism: Opitutales bacterium; assembly: GCA_020831585.1. Lineage (GTDB taxonomy): Bacteria > Verrucomicrobiota > Verrucomicrobiia > Opitutales > Oceanipulchritudinaceae > JAFIGE01. Next base: position 250 of record JAFIGE010000010.1, read on the forward strand.
GAGCAGACAACTCACATATCCGCAGAACAGGCTCTTCACCGCAAGGTGCGGAGGGGCGCACGCTTCCAGCGTGCCAGCATCCGTGAGGTTTTGCCCCGTGCTTTCACGCTGGAAGCGTGAGCCGCTTTGCTTCTCCAAAAGCGTTTGTCTGCATTGAATACGTTGGCCTCTTCCCTCACTTTTCTCCGCTGCGCCGGGAAACCCCCAGGAGCGACCGGAGGCCGCCCTTGAGATCTTCCAGGACAAGGTAGAGTGCCGGAACGAGGAGCAGGGTGATAAAGCTTGCGAAGAGCACGCCGAAGGCGAGCGAGGTGGCCATGGGGATGAGGAACTGCGCCTGCAGGCTGCGCTCCAGCAAAATTGGGGTGAGACCGGCGAAGGTTGTGAGGGAGGTGAGGACGATGGGGCGGAAGCGCGCCGCCCCGGCTTCCATCACGGCGGTGAGGCGGTCCGCGCCCTCGCGGCGGTTTTGGTTGACGTAGTCCACCATCACGAGGCTTGCGTTCACGACCACACCAAAGGCCGCGATGAGGCCGAGGATGGAGAGAATGCTGAGGTTTTGCATCGTCACCAGGTGTCCAAAGACCGCCCCGACGAGGGCAAAGGGGATGGCTGCCATGACAATGAGCGGTTGCATGTAGGAGCGGAAGGGGATGGCCAGCAAGGCGTAGATGACGAAGAGCATGAGGAGCGTGCTGAGGAAGACGCTTTGCAGGGTTTCCCGCGTCTCGGCGGCCTCGCCCTCCAGCGTGCTGGTGACTCCGGGATGGTTGGCGAGGATTTCGGGCAACATGTTTTGCTGGATCTCGCGCACGAGGGCGGTGAAATCCGCAGCGTCGCGGTCAATGTCGGCGGTGATGTTGATGACCCGCTCGCGGTCGATGCGTTTGATCGTGGAGAAACCCTGCCCGAGGGAAAGCTCGGCCACCTCGGCGAGCGGAATGGCCGTGCTGTCGGGCAGGCGGATGCGCATTTCTTCGAGATTGGCCAGGCTCTCCCGTTCCTCCCGGGGGTAGCGCACCATCACGCGCACGTCGTTGCGACCGCGCTGGATGCGCTGGGCCTCCGCGCCGAAGAACGCCTGGCGCACCTGGCGACCGAGGTCGACCGTGGCGACTCCCAGATCCGCCGCCGCCGGGCGCGTTTGCAGGCGAACCTCCTGTTTGCCGCTGGAGACATTGTCGGCGATGTCGAAGACCGCCGGAAAGTCGCGCAGGCGCTCGCGGATATCGCGCGCGGCGGCCCTCATGGCCTCAAAGTCGCGCCCCGTGAGCTGGATATCGATGGCCTTTTCGGGCGTGGCTCCGGCTTCCGCTGTGAAGACGAGGCTGCGCGCGCCGGGCAACTCGCCCACGGCCTCCCGCCAGCGGCGCGCCAACTCGAACGCGGAGACATCGCGCGCCTCCGACTTGCTCATCTCGATGAGATAGGTGGCCGCGTGGGTGTCGCCCTGCATGAAGATGGCATCGTGATCGACGGCGTTGGTCTCGCCCTCGCGCCCAAGTTGTTCGACGACTTCAATGAGGGCCGCGCGCATGCGGTTGAGGCCGTCCCGTGTGACTTCGATGGGCGTGCCGATGGGGTATTCCAATTCCGCCACGATGTAGTCGCTCGGGACGGAAGGCTGTGGCACAAAGCGCACCCATCCCCCGGCGAGCACACCCACGGAAAACATAAATATACCGAGAAACGCGGCGAGGGTGAGGTAGCGCCTTTGCATGGACCAGGCGAGGAGCGGACGGTAGAAGCGTTCGATGCATGTCTCCAGGGCATCAGCGATACGGCGCTGCACGCGGTTGAAGGCATTCAGGCGGGAGCGGTCGTGCGTGCCCACGCGGAGCAGGGAAAGGTGGTAAGGGAGCACCAGTTTGCTCTGCACAAGGGACCAGGCGAGGGTGGCAATGACCACCACCGGGATCGGCGCGAGGAACTTTCCGAAAGTTCCCGGGATGAAAAACACCGGCACGAAGGCCACCATCGTCGTGAGCACGGCAAACGTCACCGGCTTGGCCACGCGCAAGGACCCGCGGATGGCGGCGGCGGGGCCGGGCTTGCTCCGCTGGTATTCCGAGAACACACTCTCACCCACGACGATGGCATCGTCCACCACGATCCCCAGCACCAGAATGAAGGCGAAGAGCGAGATGAGGTTAATGGATACATCAAAATACGGGGCAACGAGAAACGCGCCGAGGAAGGAAACGGGAATGCCCAGCGCGACAAAAAAGGCGAGCAGGGGGCGTAGAAAGGCCGTGAGGATGGCCACCACGAGAATCAGCCCGATGAGCCCGTTCTTCACCAGCAGAGCGATGCGGTCGGCGAGGTAAAAGGAAACATCGGCAAACGGGTTGATATAAATGCCCTCGGGAAAGCGCTCGTGCGTGGTTTCCAGATAGGCATCGATGGTGCGGGAAATGTTCAGCGGGCTTTCCGTGCTCACCTGGCGCACGAGGATGAAAGCAGCCGGGCGCCCATCGAAAGCGGCGATGCGGTCCTGGTCGACAAAGCCATCGACGACGCGGGCGATCTCCCCGAGGCGCACGCGCGCACCCGTGGTGGCGGAGCGCAGGGGAATGGCCGCGAACTCCTCGCCCGTGTAGGCCTGCCCGAGGGTGCGCAGGAGGATTTCCCCGCTCTCCGCGCGGATGGATCCTGCCGGAAGGTCGATCGAGTGCCGGCGGATGGCTTCGGCCACTTCATCGAAGGTGAGCCCGTAGGCCCGCAGATCCGTTTCCGATACTTCAATCGCAATCTCAAAACTGCGCACCCCGACGAGTTCGGCCTGGGAAATGCCTGGGAGGGCGACGATCTCATCGCGCACGCGTTCGGCGAGGAGGCGAAGGGTCTTTTCGTCGGTTTCCCCGGAGACGGCGAGGTAAACGACATCGCGGGGGAAAATGAGTTCTTCGATGATCGGGCGTTCGGCATTTACGGGAAAGGTGTCGATGGCATCGACGCGCGTTTTCACGTCGTCTTTGAGTCGGCGCACATCATATCCCCGAATGGCTTCGAGGGCGACTGTGCCCACGCCCTCGGCAGCGTTTGAGGACATCCGCCGGATGCCCTGCACGCCTTGCACGGCTTCTTCCACGCGGAGCAGGATGCCCTCCTCGATTTCTTTCGGCGTGGCTCCCGGATAGACCACGCGGACGAGCACCTGATCGAGCGAGATTTCCGGAAACAGCTCCACTCTCAACTGCGGGAGGGCCACAAAACCGCCCACGGCGACGATCACCATGATGAGGTTGGCGGCCACGCCGTTGCGCACAAACCAGGCGATCATGGGAGTTCCTCCGCAGTCCCGGCAGTGCCCCGTTCCGTTGGGCGGACAGACATGTTTTCAACAAAGAATTCGATCGCCGATATGACCACGCGTTCGCCCGCTTCAAGCCCGTCGGTGATGATGAGATCCGTCGCCGTGCGGTGGCGAATGGTGACCGTGCGGGTCTCCACACGGTCGTGGCCATCAATGATACGCACGTTGCTCTCTCCGGTGAGCGCGCTCCGGGGGATGCGATACGCCGAAGGCAGCCGCACACCCTCGATCTCGGCTTCGAGGAAACGGCCCGGTTCGAGGGGAGGGGAGTCCGCGCTTCGGGTGCGTCCGAACGGATCTTCAATCCGGGCGACAACGGAGAGGAGCCGCGTGCGCGGATCGATTGCGGCCTCCGTGCGCACGACCGTGCCGTTCCAGACGGCTCCGGAGGGATCGGAGCGGTCGCGGAAGCGGACGCGCGGCCCCTTGCCGTCGGGCGGCGTTGCGGGGGGCGGAAGGTCGAGAAGGGCGGCTTCGCGGAGGGTCAGGGGCAGCCGGATCTCGGCGGCGTCGGTAGCGAAAATGCGCCCGAGAGTGGTCGCGTTGGCCGTGACAACCTGACCAACATCGACGCGACGCTCGCGGGTGCGGCCCGCATAGGGCGCACGCACATGGGCACGTTCGAGGTTGCGCTCGGCGAGGAGAAGGCGTTTTTCCGCCGCTTCCACGTCTGCCCGCGCCTTTTCCTGCTGGGGCAGGCGCAGGACGAGCGGACCGGGTTCGCCCGCGCCGAGTTCCTCCCAATCCGCGCGCGCCTGTTCGCTCTGGGCAATTTCCTGAGCGAGGGCGAGACGGGCGGCCGCGAGGGTCGCGCGGGCCTCGCCGAGGGCTACTTCGAGGGGCACGGGGTCGAGTTCGAGGAGGAGGTCATCGGCTTGAAAGAAAGCCCCGTCTTCAAAGGCCGGAGCCACACGCAGGATGCGCCCGCCCACTTCCGGCGTGAGCTCGGTCTCGGTGCGCGGGGCCACCGGACCTTGCGAACGGATGCGCAGAGTGATGTCCTCCGGTTGCGCGCGGACGAACTCGACGATGGGCAGGAAGGGTTCGGGATCGACCGTGTCCGGCGGGCGGCGGGCCATCACAAGGAGCGCCGTGATGCCGGCGGCAAGGAGCAAAACAAGCGGGGGCCAAAGGTATTTCATGGCTGGGGGGGGGAGGGGAAAAAGGGAACGGGAGCGGAGTTTCGCCGGGGTGGGACGGCGCTTTGCTCGGGAGAAAGGAAATTGCCGCCGAGGGCGAGGATGAGGTCGACCCGGGCGCGGTGTTGCTCGGCGCGGACGGTAAGCCATTGGCTCTCGCTTTCGAAGGCGCGGCGCTGGGCTTCGAGGACGGTTGTGAGGGGGGCGAGGCCGCGGGCGTAACGGTCGGCGGCGAGGTGCTGGGCTTCGCGGGCCTGGGTCACGGCGTCGTCGAGGGCGTTCTCCTGTTCGCGCAAAAGGCGTTCGGCGGCGAGGCTGGTTTCCACTTCGCGCAGGGCCGTCAGGACAGTCTCGGCGTAAGCGTGGGCGGCTTCCTCGACTTGGGCCCGTGCGCGGTCTTGTTCGGCGGAGAGGCGGCCACCGTCGAAGAGCGGGGCGGTGAGGCCCCCGACGAGATTCCAGAAAAATCCGTCGGAGCTGAGGACGTCGCTCAATTCCGGGCTCGCGAGACCGGATGCGGCGGTTAGGCGGATTTCCGGTAGGCGGGCTTTCTCCGCTGCGGACAGGCCGAAGACGGCGGCGGCATAGCGTGCCTCGGCGGCGCGCAGATCGGGGCGGCGGTTGAGCAGGTCGGCGGGGATGCCCGGGTGGACGGCCCCGGGCGCTTGGGTGAGGGGTTTCGTGGCAAACGTGCCGCCGGGGTAGCGGCCAAGGATGGTTTCGAGGGCGCGCTTGAGGGCATCGGCCTGGCGTTTGCGGGCTTCCACCGCGCTACGCGCCGCCGCCGAGTTGGCGCGGGCCAGACGAACGTCCACGGCATCGGCGACCCCGGCCTCGAAGCGGCGGCGAGTGAGGCGTTCGGTTTGCTCGAAGAGGGCCACGGTGCTTTCCGCAAGTTCGATCTGCGCGGTCGCTTCCGCTGTTTCCAACCAGAGACGCAAAGCCTGAGCGGCGAGGGAGAGCCGGGCTCCGGCAAAGTCTGCTTCCGATGCGCCGAGGGCGGCCCCGGCGGCTGACTGGCGATCGCGCAGACGGCCCCACAAATCGATTTCCCAGGAAAGGTTGCCGCTCACGGCATACCGGGTCTCCCGCACTCGGCCAAACCCCGCGATTTCCGCTTCCTGGCGGGCGGCCTCGCCGCCCACGCCGATTTGTGGACGCCGGAAGGCTCCGGCGATGCGGGCATCCGCCTCGGCTTGTGCCAGGCGCGCGGCCAGCCGCTGCAATCCGGGATTCGCCGACCAGGCCTCTTCGATGAGATCGGCCAGTTCGGGATGGGCGAGGGTTGCGACCCACGCGGTATCGGCTCCATCCGCGGCTTCCACAAACGCATCCGCTCCTTTCAAGAAGGGCAGGGGTGGCGTTTCCGTCTCCGGTCGACTGGCACAGCCTCCGAGCAGCGCGGCGGCTATCGCCACCATCCATGTCCGCCTGCAATTGAATAGACGCGACTTCCCGGCCATCGCACTCGAAGCCGACGACTGGCGCAGGTAGCGGGTCGTGGCGCGACCCCATCGTCGGGTCAGCGCGTTGCGCGTGCGGCTTTCCGAGGCCGTTGGCGAAGGCTTTGGCTCTCCGCCGATAGAAAAGTCGCGGATCCGGGGGCCAGGATGGCCGCCCGGCCACGGTGCGCCGGGTTCACGTTTGAGTTTCGACGCGATCAGGAGCCTCATACGGCCAGACTCCCCTCTGTGAAAACAGCCCCTTCGACTGCGGCGGCGGACCGCGCCACGCAGGCGTCCAGAACCGCCCGAAAGCTCTCATCGGCGAAGAACGATTTCGCCACCACGAGGGTTTCCGCGTGAACCAGGAGCCCGACCATCGCGCTCGAAAGATAGAAGAGGCGCGCATAAATCTCCTTCACCGGCCTGCCCGGAAAGCACTCCTCCATCGCCTCCGCAAAGCGTTCCCGCGCGTCCGCGAAAAACTCCAGGTGATCCTCGCGAAAGAGCATCGGCGTCTCCACATGCAGGCGCACCATCAGGCGGATGCGGAAGGTGTCGGGAGCCCCGTCGGCATCGACCAGTTCATCAATGAGCGGGCATATGAGTGCATCAGTAAGCGCCTTTACGCAGAGGCGTTGGCCCATTTGCTGCGCTTGCGAACGGGCCGCGTCGAGTCGCCGGAAGCGCTCCCCGTCAATCGGGGCCGTCCGTCGGCGCAAAATTTCCAGCCAGAGGTTGAGCTTGGATTCAAAGTGATAGTTCACCGCCGCCGTGTTTGCACCCGCTGCCCGCGCGATTTCCCGGATACCCACCCCGGCAAAACCCCGCTCTGCAAATAGGCGCTCCGCCGCCGCCAACAATAGCTCCTTGGTCCCACTCATTCAATCATTTGTTTGAAGCAATCGTTTGATTGCAAGGAAAATGGAGGCCGGCGGTGAGGAATACGCGCGAAGGGCGGACGGTGGGCTTTCGCCCCAAGTCGACCGCTGAAGCCTGGCCGCCCCCGGAAGCTGTGGAAGGTGGAAGTTCGTGCCGCAAAATCTTCCTTTCAGTGAGATTTGGGCTGTCCGCCGGAGCGGATTTTTGCCATATACATGAAGACATGAGAATCTCTGTGTCCGTTCTACCGTGCCTATTGTCCCGGCGTCATTTGGCCGTTGGGGTGCTTTTTTTCTCAGTTGCCGGTTCAGGGAGTGCCTTGCCGGTGGCCGAGGAGCCCCTGGTGGCGGGGGGGCTGGGCGAGCCCGTGTTCTTGACGGAAACGGGTGTGGAAATGCGCACAAGCCATGCGCCCGAGTATGCGCCCCTGGGCAGTCTAACCTTTTACGACCACGGCGAGCCGACGGATTTCGAGCAGCTCATGCTCGAGCTGGTGAACCGGGCGCGGGCAAATCCGGGGGCGGAAGCGGATCGCCTGGGCATTGATTTGAATGAGGATTTGCATCCGGGAGAGATTGCGGACACGCCCAAGCAGCCGGTGGGGTCGCACCGCTTTCTCATTGATGCGGCCCGCGGGCACTCGCAGTGGATGCTCGACAACGACGTTTTTTCTCACACGGGCGCAGGTGGTTCAAGCCCCTCGCAGCGCGCTCAGGCGGCGGGCTATCCCTCCGGGGCGGGCGAGAACATCGCGTGGGTCGGGACCACGGGCGAGGTCGATCCGGAGGCTTTCACGCGGGATCACCACGATGGGCTCTTCATCAGTCCCGGGCACCGGCTGAATATCTGCAATGGTTCTTATCGGGAGATTGGCCTGGGGATTTTGCTCGGGGCATATTTGCACGACGGCACCCAGTTCAATTCGCTCATGACGACGCAGAAGTTCGGGAGCAGCCCGTCTACGCCGTGGCCGTTTGTCGTCGGCGTGGCCTTTTACGACTTCAACGGAAATGGTGTGTACGATCCGGGCGAGGGCATCGGGGGGATCGAGGTGCAGGTGGCGGGTGGATCTTATTACACGGCCACGGCTTCGGCGGGTGGCTATACGCTGCCGCGCCCATCGGCAGGAGGCGAACGGGTCGTGACGTTCAGCGGCCCCGGACTGGAGGAAAGCTTTCTCCTCAACATGGCGGCGGGGCAAAACCACAAAGTGGATCTCAAGTTGGATTACGAACCACCCGCATTCTCCGGACCGGCAGCACCCTTGGTGGGGCAAGTAAACGCTTATGCGATTTCCCCGGTGCCCGGCGCAACGGCCTTCGAGGTGGGGGCTTTTACTTTGGCACCGACGGCATTTGATGGAGCGGAGGATCTCTCGCGGGTGATTGACGGGACGTCGGGGGCGTATTCAGCGATCTCGACGACGGTGAAATACGAGGGGAGCGGCGCCTACCGCTTCGCCCATCCGGAGTTTGCCGACCAGACGCTGGAGTATGAGGCGGAGTTTTTCGCGGGGGAGGGGGCTTCCCTCGCCTTCCGGAGTCGCCTGGGGTGGGCGACGGGGATGCAGGTGGCGCGGGTGGAGGTTTCTGTGGATGGCGGAAAAAGCTGGGTATCCGTTTTCAGCCAGCCGGGAACGGGGGGTGGGGGTGAGGGCTCTTTCCAGGCCCGCTCGGCTTCCTTGGCGGCCTTCGCGGGCGAGGTGGTGCGTATACGTTTCCGCTATGCCGTGGGTGGGGGCCACTTCCCCCAAACCAGTGATGGCGTTGGCTGGTATGTCGACGCGGTGGAATTTCACGGTATCGAAACGCTGACGCTGGAGGACGAGGCGACGGTCGATCCGGGCGCGGAGTATGTTTTCACGCCTTCGTCGGAAGGGGCGTCGATGTTGGTGGCACAACCGCGCAACTTCGACCGCCTCTGGCCGGCTGGACCGCCGCTGTTGGTGGAAGCAATGGCGGCACCGGGCGGCTATGCCGCATGGGCGCAGATGTGGGAAAGCAGCGGCGGCTTGGCGGCGGGAGCGCTGGCGGGCGCACCCACGGCGGACTTCAGCAAAGACGGGCTGCCCAACATCGCAGCCTACGCGCTGGCCTTGAACCCCCTCGTCTCTTCGGTTGGGGAGGCTCCGCGCTGGCGTGAGGTGGACGGGGCGAGTGTGTTCGAATACACGGTGGACACGACCGCCGAAGGGGTGGCCGTGGTGCCTGAACTATCCACCGACCTTGCTGACTGGCATCCGGTGGGGGCCGCGCCACTGGGTTTTGCCAGCGCTGATGCGCTTGTCTCCAGCGAAGATGGTATCGAGCGCCGTCGGGTTACCTTCACAAATGGATTCCCTTCTTCTGTTTATGCACGTGTGAGAATTTCCGTGCCCTGAGCGCCGCATAGATTGAATCCGGAATCGCAACATCCGAACGCATGGAACCTCATCACAAATTTATACTTGCGATAATTATCAAGTGCGCTTTCGATATAACTTTAACCTAATCGAAAAGACAAATGATCACCGACATCACCGAAGAACTTAAGCAACTGGAGAAAGAAGAAGCTCGTATTGCCAAGAAGAAAGAAGCGCTGGCCGCTCGCTTGGAAAAAGCACAGGAACAGGAAAAGTATCTTGATGAGCTAGTTGAAAAGAGTGGATTGGATCCCCGCTCGCTCGTCCAGGCACTTATTGTGAAGTATGGTGTCAAGGTGCAAGCCACCCCCGGGCTGAAGGGGCTGAAGACTCGCACGCGCACGAGGATCACCCCTGAGCTGCGCGACCGAATCAAGAGCGCGGTCCAGGAGAATGGTTCGAAGAACTCCGTGAGCAAGGAAATGAATATCAGCTACGCGGTCATTTCCAAAGTTGTGAACGGCGAATACGACCACTTGTAATCGCCGAACGACCACCCGATTTTTCCCGGAAGGGCCCGCTGAACGTTGTTCGGCGGGCCTTTCTTTTTACCAGCGATAAATGGCGTTATCGCGAATGCGTTGGGCCAGATCCTGCGCCAACCTGGGGAGTCCCTGATACTCCGCGTCGGGGAGGGATGGGCTCAGATACGATACGGTATCCGCGGCAACCCGGAAACGATGAGCCTCCCCGCCCTTGGTCACCGAGACGGCGGCCGAGACAGAGAGGTCGTAGGAGGCGGCGCGCACCGTGTCGGTGGGGAGGCGCGCGCGGGGCGCACGTTCGAGGTCGCGGAGGGTGATCTCGACAACCGCATCCGCCCGGGCGCGTGAGGGCGCAAGGGTGTAGCCTCCGTGTTCCAGAAAGGCTTCGCGCAGAGCGGCATTGAGGAGAGCGGCAACCTGGGGAAGTTCCGTCTCATTGCCCACCGGAGCGATAAAAATAGAGCGGGCGGCAAGTTCGGCGGGCCTTCCCCATTCGTAGGCGGCACAGCCGCAGAGGACCGCACTCAGGCAGACGATGAGGGTGAACTTGATCCGATGATGACAGCGGGTGAAGAGGGGCATGGCCGGATCAATCGGGAGCCGATAGGGGGAGCGAGCCCGCTTCATCGATCCCGCCCGCGCCGGGATCGGTCACCGTATCATCTTCGATCCGGTCAAGGTTGATATCCGTGGCGCGTGGCCGCCAGAAGAAGATGCGATCGCCCCAGGAGTTGACGGGCGGCCGGAAGTTGGGGTCCTCCAGTGCCTTACGGCGGAATTCCTCAATTCGCTCAAGATAGAGCCTTGCCTCGCGGGCAGGCTCGGAGAGGGGGGCGATCGTGATGGTCTCGTTGAAGAAGATTTCTGCCGCGCGGTACCAGTTCCGGTGCCGGAAGTAATACTTCCCTATAACAAAACGGCTGCGTGCATAGATTTCGCGCATTCCTTCGAGACCTTCTTCAGCCCGGCCAACATTCTCGTCTTGGGGAAAGAGAATGAGGAAATCTTGAAAGTAGCTCATGGCCTCGCGGGTCGCTCCCTGATCATAGAGAGGTCCTCCCACCAGTTCGCTGAAGGTTTCGGCCAGCGCGAGGTAGGCATCGTTGGCCAGAAGGCTGGATGGATAGTTGTTGATGAGACGATCAAGCGCATCGATCGCCTCCGGGATATTCCCGCGGCGTTCGTGAATATGGGCGACATTCATGAGCGCGAGCGGGGCGAAATCACTGAATGGGGCGTTGCGCACAACGACTTCGAAGTATGCCGCAGAGCGATTGAAGGCACGGTAGGGAATAATGCCAAGCCAACGCACACCCGTTCCCTCGGCCAAGGCCAGCGCGATATCAAACTGGTAGGCGATGACCTCGTTAAAGCGGGGGAACTCGGGGTGCCGTGCGAGCAGTGTTTGGAATGCCTCGAAGGACCTTCGCCATTGGCGGCGTTGAAAGGTGAGACGTCCGTAGGTGTGAAGCGATTGAGCCGAATAGTCGGAAAGTGGATAGCGGCGATAAATGTGCCGGAACTTTCTCTCGGCCGCCCGGTTGCGCCCCCGCTCCACATCCTGCAAGGCCTGCCGGAAGGTCTCGGCGGTGCGTTCCGTTTGTTCGGCAGGCGGCAGCCGGCTTGGCCGTGTGACAAAGGGATTCCACCATTGCGCGGATAGCGATGAAGCCCCGAGAATGAACGTGAAAAGGATGAGCAGAGTTCGAAAAGCCATGGGAGAGGTCAGTGCCATTTAACAAGGGAGGCCGCCCAGGTTAGGCCGCCGCCGAAGGCCACAAAGAGAACAAGATCGCCGGAGCGGATGCGTCCATTTCGCCAGGCTTCGTCAAGCGCAATGGGAATTGAGGCGGCGGACGTGTTGCCGTAGCGGTCCAGGTTGATTTTAAAGCGTTCCATGCCGATTCCAAGACGTTGGGCGAGGGCCTCGATGATGCGGTTGTTCGCCTGATGAGGAATCACAAGAGCCACATCTTCTGCGGCCAACCCTGCTTTTTCAAGGATATCGAGGGCGCTCTGGCACATGACCCGCACGGCTATTTTGAAGACCTGATTCCCTTGCATGTGTATGTAATGCATGGAACGTTCGATCGTTTCGACCGTGGAGGGGCTGGCACTGCCGCCGCCCGGCACGCAGAGAATATTGGCCTCCGTTCCGTCCGCACCCATGATCGTGCGGATGATTCCGATGTCCGGCTCGTCCACGAGGGAGAGCACCACCGCCCCGGCCCCGTCTCCGAAGAGCACACAGGTTGTCCGGTCTTCCCAGTTGGTGATACTGGAGAGCTTCTCCGCTCCGATGACGAGCGCATGCTTGTACCCGTTCACTAACATGAGCGAACGCGCGATCTCCATCGTGTAGAGAAATCCGGAGCAAGCGGCCTCGACATCGAAGGAGGGTATCTTGCCCAAGCCCAGCTTTTGTTGGACGAAACAGGCCGTGTTTGGAAAAGGCATGTCCGGCGTCACCGTGCCGATCACCAGCAAGCCGATATCCCCTGCCGTGAGTCCGGAATCCCGAAGGGCCTCCGCTGCCGCTTTGGCCGCGAGGTCCGAAGTGCTTTCCTCCGGCCCGGCAATGCGCCGCTCGCGAATACCGGTACGCGTGCGAATCCATTCGTCCGATGTTTCGACCATCTGCGAAAGCTCGACATTGGTGAGAATGCGCGGGGGGGCGTAAGAGCCCACTCCGCTGATGATGACCGACTGATCGGTGGAAAAACTCATGCGTGTGGAAAACAGTGGAGCAAGTAAGTGCCCGCCGGACCTGTCAAGGCAGCGGTGGACCATCCGGCGGAGGATAACCTTATCCGACCCCTCATTTTGCCGCTTCTTCGGGGTGAAGGGAGCGCGCGCGGATACTTTGATTTGCCCGCGAAATATCTGCGAGAATCTGGGCGTTGAGGTCTTGGCGGACCACTTTCGAGGCAATGCGGATGGCGTGGGCAATTGCTTCGCAGCCGCTCGAGCCATGTGCTTTCAAGACGGTGCCCCGCAGCCCGAGCAGCGGTGCCCCCCCAAAAAGATCGGGATCGAGCCGCCGGCGCGCACTTTTGCCCGCACCGCGGAGAAGGAGCGCCCCCGTCAAACGCATGGGGTTTTTTTTCACTTCCTCCTTCACCAAGCCCTTGAGCATCTTCCAAAGGGACTCGCAGGTCTTCAGGACGACGTTACCGGTAAATCCATCGGTCACCACCACGTCCACATCGTTTCCGAAGAGTTGGAAACCCTCAATCAGGCCGACATATTCGATTTGATCACCGAGGCCGCGAAGAAGGCGATGTGTCTCGTTCGTCAAATCCGTGCCTTTCCCCTCCTCAGTCCCGATCGAAAGCAAACCCACCCGCGGTTTGGACAAACCCAGCGCGGTCTTGGCGAAATTATGACCGAGGACCGCATAGTGAACCAGGTTTTCCGGCTTACACTGAGGGTTCGCTCCCGAGTCCAGAACAACGAAATGGCGATCCTTGCTTGGCCAAACGCTTGCGAGAGCCGGCTTCGATACACCCTCCAGCGGACGCAGTCGAAGGGTGGATCCAGCCATAAGAGCTCCGGTGTTGCCGCAACTCACTGCCGCCGCGCAGGTCCCCAGCTTCACCATCTCCACCGCTCGGATAAGGGAAGAATCCTTCTTCTCCTTCAAACTCTGGATGGGTTTTTCGTCCATCCGGATAATCTGTGAGGCGTGAAAGGTGTTCACGCGGGCATCACTGGACAACCCCGCCTTTACCAGAAGCGGTTGCAAAATATCTTCCAAGCCAACAAGAACGACGCCCTCCGGAACGAACCCTTGGTCCAGCGCAAAACGAACCCCGGCGATGACTTCCTCCGGTCCCTTGTCTGCTCCCATGGCGTCAATCGCGATGGGTTTTTTGCCTTCGGGGCTCATAAAAAGGCGAAAAAAAACGGCCCGCTGGGGGCCGCCGGAAAATAACGTAGCCGCGCGATCAGACCTCGACGTCGACCACTTGCCGCCCCCGGTACATCCCATTGGCCGGATTTACCCGGTGAGGGCGAAAATAGGTGCCGTCAGTCGGATCTTTGGCCAACTGGGGGGCTTTGAATTGGTTCGCGCCCCGGCGCTTGGCGGAACGTTGCTTGGACTGTTTGCGTTTCGGCTGACCCATTGGATTGCTCGGTAAAAGATTGAGTTCGAAGAAAACCGCCGAGAGAAGGGGATCCCGCGACCGGGGTCAAGCCCCGAAATTCGAACTTTTCCATCAGGCCCACCGGAAACAAGCAACGCAGCCAAACGCCGCAACATCTTCTCACCGCCTCCCCACCCCCCGGCAATTCCGAAAATTTTTCTATGCATACCTCTCTGCCAGGAGAAAAACGCATCCCCTGGCAATAAAATAAACCGGTTTAATAGGAAAAAGCACTCTCGCTTCTTGTGTGTGGATTTCACAGGACTCGCTTTACGGACGCGGGAAAAATGCCAAGAATATTTACCGCACAATATAACTTACATCCAGCTTACATCGGAATTGGGTTGAGCATTGGAGAATTCCGGAGATGGTGAAGGGCTATGGATGGGCGTAAACCCGACTGGCTGAGAGCCAAACTACCGACGAGTCCGCAGTATCGCAATGTGCGCAACATTGTGGAGGAACACGATTTGCACACGGTTTGCCAAAGTGCCCGCTGCCCGAATATGGGCGAGTGCTGGTCGAGGCGGACGGCCACCCTCATGATCTTGGGCAACACCTGCACGCGCAGTTGCACGTTTTGCGCGATCCAGACTGGTCGGCCAACGGAACTCGATTTAGGCGAACCCGCCCGCGTCGGTGCCGCCGTGCAGAAGATGGGGTTGCGGCACGCCGTCCTCACCTCCGTGGCACGGGACGACCTGCGCGATGGCGGGGCCGGGGTCTGGGCGGCGACGATTCGCGCGGTGCGCTATCGCAATCCGGAAACGGCCATCGAGGTCCTCATCCCCGACTTTCGCGGAAATACCGATCAGTTGGACACCGTTCTCGACGCAAAGCCGGACATCCTGAACCACAATATGGAAACCGTCCGCCGCCTCCAGCGTCCGGTGCGCAAGACGGCTTCGTGGGAAATCACAAGCAAAGTGCTGGCGCACGCGAAGAGCCGCGGGTTCACGACCAAATCCGGCATCATGCTGGGGATCGGCGAGGAAGCGGCGGAAATCGAAGAGTGCATCCGGCATCTTCGCTCAATCGGGGTTGATATTCTCACGATCGGCCAGTACCTTCAACCCACCAAGGAGCATCGGAAAATGCACCGCTGGGTAACGCCCGCCGAGTTCGAACATTGGAAGGCTTTTGCGCTGGAGCTCGGATTCGGGGCGGTTGAAAGCGGAGCGCTTGTTCGCTCCAGTTACCACGCCGATGAACAAAGCGCCCATCTGCGGAGGCCGGTCCAAGAGGCCGTTTCGGCTTAGGCCATTTTGATCAAGAACATGAAAAACCCCATCCTTCCTTCTCCGTGCCCCCGTCGATGGGGGGCCTTCCTATATTTCGCGTTTGCATTTTCACCGGTGCTCTCCGCCCAACCGGTTCCGCCCGGCGGCCAGTGGGAGCTGTCGGCGACGGTAGCCCACAGCCCTTCAGCCTCGTTCAAGGGAAGCGACGACCGCATTCGCTCGACGCGCTACAGCGTGGGCTCCAGCGGACGTTTTGCCTTGGGTGAACAAGGTTTTCTCGGATTGGCTTTGCGGGGCAGCACCGTGCAAAACCGCTGGTCGCCCGAGGCCGCGCGCTTTGGCGATTTCCGCGAGTTGGATTTCGGCGCTCGGTGGATTCGCCCGGTCAATGATGATTGGACCTTCGTTGGTTTGGCGGGGATGCAAATGGCGGCAGAGCGCGGCACCTCGATTTCCAGCGGCGACACCTACGGCCTTGGGGGCATCGTGCAATACCGGGTGAGTCCCGTGCTCAATGTCGGTCTTGGGGCGCTTTACAATACCCGCCTCGACCGCAGCAATCGCATCCTCCCCCTGGCATCCGTCGAATGGCGCATCTCCGATCATTGGCAACTCGCCTCGGCCAACGGAATCATTCTCCGTTACGATGTGGCGGCCGATGGGCGGCACCAGTTCGAAGGTTCGGTCCTCTGGTCATCTGTGCAATTCCGCGCCACCGATGCGGACGGGCAACGCTTCAGTGTGGAGGAAAAGGGTTGGCGCTTTTCCCTTGCCTACCATTTCCGTCACGCCTCCGGATTGCACCTTCGCCCCTACGTGGCCCTCAATGAGCGCCGGGATTTTGAGATGCGCTCGCAAGGCCAACGTATCGACCGCTTCCGCACCGGGGTGGCTCCTTCCTTCGGCCTCACCGCTGCCTGGCGATTTTGATGTCACCAAGGCCGGCCCGCCCAATCGCCCAAGCCTGACCGGCGAGGCTCTTGACTTGCCGAAAGGGCCGCCGCATCGTCGCGCCCAATGAGTGAAGATTCTCCCCAACCGACCGACTTTGAGGGTCACGGTTACCGCTTCGGCATCGTCGCCGCGCGGTTCAACCAGAGCCTCGTCGACGATCTCCTCGACCGCTGCCTGCGCACCCTCGATTCTGCGGGTGTGCGAGAGGAGGACATCGAAACGGTGCGGGTTCCCGGTGCCCATGAGATTCCTTACGCCGCCGCCATGATGGCCAAGGGCTGGGAGTTTGATGCCGTCATCACGCTGGGAGTGGTCATCGCCGGCGACACCCATCACCATGAGATGATCGCATCCGCCACAAGCAACGCCCTACAGCGGGTTGGGCTGGATTGGGAAATCCCCGTGATCAACGGCATCATCACCGTCAACAACCGTGCCCAGGCCGACGACCGTTGCTCCGGGGCGATGAACCGCGGGCGCGAATTTGCCCTCGCCGCTCTCGAAATGGCCGAGCTCAAGCGCCGCCTCATCCAGCGTCTCGATGATCTGGAAGCGGCCCAACGCGAGAGCGACATTCTCCCCTTTGAAGACAACGATGACTTCGCCGACGACGAAGAAGAACCTTGGAAATTTTAAGATGAGTATCCGCCGGGAAAACCGCGTCGCCGCGATGCAATATCTCTACCAGTGGTCCATTAACCGACCAGCTGATCTGGAGGCGGATCTGCGTGCCTTCTTTGCCAACCTCGAGCGTCCGCGCGATGCCTATGCCTTCGCCGAAGAGCTCATTCGCGGCACACTCGAAAAAGTCGATGAGGTCGACGCCGTCATCCGTGAATACACGCGCAACTGGGACTTTGAACGGGTCGCGCGGGTGGACCTCGCCATCTTGCGCCTCGCCATCTACGAAATGCTCTTTCGCAAAGACATTCCGCCGATCGTCTCGATCAACGAAGCCATCGACCTGTCCAAGGAATTCTCCATTCCCGATGCGAAGCGCTTCATTAACGGCATCCTCGATCAGTTTAAGCTGACGCTCAACCGCCCCCTCCGGACCAGTGACCTCGCCCTATAGGGGGTAGGGTGCCCGCTGCTGCCTTCGGGAACGCTCTGCCATGCGATCGTTTTTTGCCAAATTCAAAGAGGGGCTGAAGAAGACCACCCCCACCTTTTTCAAAGCCTTTAGTGCCATCGGCGGCATTTTCGGGAGTCGCGTGCTCGATGCCGCCGCTCTCGACGAGCTGGAAGAGGCGCTCTATGGGGCCGATTTTGGTGTCGAGACCACCGACGATATCCTCTCCGAGATCCGCAAAGCTTTCAAGACCAACAAACAGTTGCGCGGACTGGACGCTGCCCGCATCGGTGCCCAAGTCCTCAAAGATGTCCTCGCCGAGGCCGAAGGGCGGCTCGACACATTCACGCACAAACCGGAAATCATCGTCCTCATTGGCGTCAACGGTAGTGGAAAAACCACGACAACGGCCAAGCTGGCCAAACTCTACCGTGATGCCGGTCACCGCCCCCTCGTCGGGGCTTGCGACACCTTCCGCGCCGCCGCCAACGAGCAGATCCGCACCTGGTGCGAGCGCCTCGCCATTCCCCTCGTTGCCAGCCAGCATGGCGCCGATGCCGCCGCCGTCGCCTACGATGCCTTTGAGGCCGCGCGGAAGCGGGAGGCGGATGTGTTGCTTTTGGATACCGCCGGGCGCCTCCACAACAAGGAGAACCTCATGCGGGAACTCTCCAAAATCCGGCGTGTCTTGCAAAAGCACGATGAGCGCGCCCCCCATCACGCCTGGCTCGTCGTCGATGGGAGCATCGGCTCCAACTCCATCGAACAGGCGCGCGTCTTTCACCGCGAGTTCGGGCTCACCGGGCTCGTCGTCACCAAGCTCGACGGAACCAGCCGTGGCGGTGCGCTGGTGGGCATCTTCCGCGAACTCAAGCTCCCTATCTACTTCGTTGGATTGGGCGAGCAACCCGATGACCTGCAACCCTTTCGCGTGGATCACTACGCCGACGCGCTCTTCGGGCTCGATAATCAAAAGGAGCAAGCATGAGCGAGATTCTGCCCAGCCTCACCGTTTCCCTTGGCGAGCGAAGTTACCCGATTTTCGTCGGCCCCTCTGCCGCCTCGGCTCTGCGCGCCCGGATTGAAAGCCTGCGGGCAAAGGGGCGGCGCGTTCTCGTCGTCGTCGATGAAGCCCTCGCTCTGGCCCAGGGAACGGCCCTTGACGACCTCTTTGGCGACCTTCCCCGCGCGCTCGTGCCCTCCGGCGAGACCTCCAAGAACTTCCACATGCTTGAACATGTGTGCCGGGCCGCAGCGCAGGCTCGCATTGACCGGAAAGGAGCCCTCTTTGCGGTCGGCGGCGGGGTCACCGGTGATCTCGCGGGATTTGCCGCCGCTTCCTATCTGCGGGGCATTCCCTTTTTCCAGGTGCCGACCACGCTCCTGGCGATGGTCGACAGTTCCGTGGGCGGCAAGACCGGCATAAACCTGCCCGAGGGGAAAAACCTCGTGGGTGCCTTTCATCAGCCCGCCGCCGTTTTCGCCTGCACCGGGTTACTCGAAACACTCCCGCCGCGGGAGTTCTCCGCCGGGATGGCCGAAGTCATAAAGCATGCCCTCATCGCCGACGCTGAACTCTTCGACTTGCTCGAAAAGCAACCGCTCCAGACTCCCACTGATCCCCGTCTGCCCGGGATTGTCACCCGCAACTGCGCCATCAAAGCCGCCGTCGTTCAGTCCGACGAACGGGAGCAAGCCGTTGAAGGGGGAAGGGCGCTGCTCAACCTCGGTCACACCTTCGGTCACGCGATCGAAGCCGTTGCCGGCTATGGCACCTATCTTCACGGCGAAGCCATCGGCGTCGGTCTGGTCCTCGCCGGACGCCTCTCCGCCGCTCTCGAACTCATTGACCAGGACACCGTCCGGCGCATCGAGACCGTCGTCGCCAGTGCCAACCTCCCCACCCGTTTACGCACCCCCCTCCCGACTGACCAATTGTGGGAAGCCATGACCCGCGACAAAAAAGTCGATGCCGGCGAGATCCGTTTCGTTGTCCTCAAGGACATCGGCTCCGCCCGCACCACCCGCTCCATCCCCCCCCCCCTCATCCACCAGCTTTGGCTCACAACCGGTGCCCACCCCTGACCTTCCCCCGGCAAAATATAGTTACCGGGAAAATTTTTCTGGTATTTTGGATGGTTTTGTGGTGGGGTGGGGGGGATGAAATACTTGATCCCAAAGAAGAGTCGGCGGCTGCCCCGTGCGGGGGTGGGCCGGGGTGTGCGGACGGTGCATCATGTTGTCAGCCGGGTGTGCGGGCAGGATTTCCTGCTCACGGATGTGGAGAAGGAGACGTTTCGGAAACTGTTGTTTCGGGTGGCGGGGTTTTGCGGAGTGGAGGTGATCACGTATGCTCTGCTGGACAACCACTTCCATTTGCTGATCGAGGTGCCGGGTGGGCCGGGGGAGCTTCGTGACGAGGTTTTGCTGGAGCGGGCCCGGTTGCTCTATGGGAATGAACGGAAGGGTCAGCCCCTGTCGATGGCGCGGATTGAAGCGGCCTTGCGCGCGGGAGGGGAGGTCGGGGTGGCGATGCGGGCGCTTTTGATGGGGCGGATGGCGTCGCTGCCGATGTTCATGAAGATTCTCAAGCAGCGCTACTCGATCGTTTTCAACCGGAAATATGATCGCGTGGGGACGCTGTGGGAGGGGCGTTTCCGCAGCGTGCTCGTAGAGAGTACGCGGGTCGCGCTGAGAGCGGTGGCGGCGTATATTGATCTGAATCCGGTGCGGGCGGGAGTGGTGGACGATCCGAAAGATTATCGGTGGAGCGGCTACGGGGCGGCTGCGGGCGGGGGAACGTTGACTGCGTATCCGCTCTGGACGCGGATCAGCGAAAACCGCGCGGATTCTCCGAAGGTGGTGGCGGCGCGCTACCGCGAGTATCTTTTTGTGAGTGCGGTCGATCCGCGCAAGGGCCAAACCGTGAGTGCCGAAGCGGTCGCGCAGGTGAGGGCGGCCGGGGGGCACCTGTCCGCAGGGCAACTGCTGGGGTGTCGGTTGCGTTACATGACCCAGGGGGCCGTGATCGGGTCAAAGGCTTTTGTCGAGGAGTGGGCGCGGAAACGGCGCGAAAACGTGGATAGCCGGGGCCACCCGCCAGCCGTTGTTGCCGAGTTCAGCGGGGATGGGCTCTATGCGGCCAGCGGACGGCGTTGAAGAAGGGACCGGCTGGCGCTTTCCGCTATTTTTCTTCGGGTCTTCGGGTTGAAGTCGTGCGGTTCATGGATACGGGTCTCCTCATGGATACCTTGCAAACCATCGCTTCCCGTCGTTCCGTTAAGCACTACGATCCCGACCACCGGATGCCGGAGGCGGATCTTGGCAAGCTGCTCAAACTGGCCATGCTTTCGCCAACCGCCTTCAATATCCAGCATTGGCGTTTCGTGGTCGTTAAAGATCCTTCTTTGCGGAAGGACATTCGGGCGGTTGCCTGGGATCAGGCGCAGGTGACGGATGCCTCCGCGCTGATCATTTTGTGCGGCGATGCGGGTGCCTGGAAGAAGGACCCGGCCCGCTACTGGAAAGATGCGCCGGAGGCCGTGCAAAGTTTCCTCGTTCCGGCGATCGGCCAGTATTACGAGGGGCGTCCGGAGGCACAACGCGATGAGGTCATGCGGTCCGCCGGTATTGCCGGGCAGACTCTCATGTTGGCCGCCAAAGCCATGGGTTACGACTCTTGTCCGATGGATGGCTTTGATTTTGATAAGGTGGCCAAGCTCATTCGCCTGCCGGAGGATCACATCATCGCTTTCATGGTGGCGATTGGGAAAAAGACGCAGGATCCCTGGCCGCGTCCGGGTCAGCTTCCTTACGAAGAAGTCGTGGTCACGGACCGTTTCCCGTGATTACCGAGCGACTTTTCCGCATCGAATCAAAATTCAAAGAGCCCAGTTTCGGCGACGGCGCAGTGCGAGCAGAACACTTCCGGCAACAAGGGCCACCACAACGGCCAAGAAACGTGGTTCCGGAATAACTCCCATTTGGAGACTCTCACGGCTCCAAAACGCATCATCCGTCTCGGGGATGGCATTGCCACCCGGTAACGAGAGTGAATTGATCTTGGATTCGAGGAGGCTTGGCCAGCCAATGGAGAGGGTCACGGATTGGTAGTTCGGAAGAGGCTCCTCGAAGCCGGTGTTGATTTCGGCCGTCTTCGCGAGTTCCCCCTCCCCGGCAACGCCATCGGCCAGCAGATTCCCGCAAAACACAAAACACCCGAGGGCCAGAGTCAGGACTTTGGAGAATTGAATCAGGATGGAGTTGGAAGATGGCTTGAGCATCAGATGGAGAGTTGACTTGAGCTAACTTGGGGAGACTACGGCTTTTCTCTTTTGCCTGTCAATCGGAAACCCCCTAATCGGAATTGAAAGCTTTTCTTCTTGCGTTGCGGTTGTTCTCCTTGCCGCGTATACGTAATTTACGCAGCGCGTTGAGGTTCAGCTGTCAAAGAAGGTGCTTTTTTTGTTAGCGAATTCTCAATGGGCGATTGAGGGATTCCAATTTAGTGGGGAAAAATCCCGGTGACTTTTTCTTTCGTCCGAAGATTCCCGGGTCGAAGGAAAACCTTGTCTGTGTGTAGCTGAGCGGCATGATGCGGCGGGGTGTGGCGATTACTTTTTGCATTGTGGATCGGGTGCGTTTGTCCGCTTGCGGCCTTCGGAGTAACTCCGGAGCTAAGTGCGGAGGAGCCCATTGAGTTTAATGCGGAGACCCAAGTGCTGACGGCGCGGGGCAACGCGGTTTTTGTTGATCGCGATGTGACGGTCCGGGCAGACCGCATCGACTTTTTCCGAAGGGAAAACCGCATCGTGGCGGAAGGGCGGGTGCAGGTGGATCAGCCGGGGTTTCGGTTGATAACGAGTCGCTTGGAATATGCCGTGGACACGCGGGCGTTTTCTTCGGGGCCTTTTCGTGCGGGGATGCCTCCGCTGTTTGTGGAGGGATTGTCTTTCGAGGGCACGCGCGAGGAAATTGATTTTTCTGAGGTGCGTCTGCATTTTCAGGAGCCGGATTTATACTCGCCGGGTGCGCAAGCCCGGGCACTTCGGGTTCGACCGGAGGAGAGCTTTGCGGTGAGCGGCCTTCGCTTGGGCTTGACTCGTGGATGGAGCATCCCGGCCCCGTCGTTGCAGCGGTCGTTCGAGATTCCGCGTGCGACCGTGCGGGGAGATGTGGGTTTTCGCAAAAATTTGGGAGTTTATGGACGTTCCCGAGTGCTCCTTCCAGCGGGTGAAGCTCTTTCGCTTGGGGCCAATTTGGACGTCTATTCTGCGCGGGGCGTCCTTGCGGGGCCGGCAGTTCGATTTGAAGAGAGGTCGGATAAAGGTGGGCGGCGTTTTGTGGAAGGCTCTTCCGGGGTCATTCGCGATGGTTCAAGCCGTTTCCGGGGAGTGGATTTCCTCGGTGCCCCGGTCCCGCGGGACCGTTGGTTTGTGGAGGGGATTTGGCGGGAGGAACACGGGCCCTGGCAGCTCTCCGGGGCGGCCACGCTCATGCGCGACTCCGAAATGATGCGTGACTTCCGCCCGGATGCCTACGATTTTGCGCAGCAACCGGATGTGTTTCTCGAAGGGCGCTATGTCGCCGACAACTGGGAGGTGGGGCTGTTTACCCGCATTAACGCGAACGACTTCCACCCGATGGTGGAGCGTTATCCGGAGCTGCGCCTGGACTTTTTGCCGCAGCCGGTGGGGGCGAGCGGTTTCGTGCATTCGGCGGGAGTGGCCTTGGTCAACTACCGCCAGTCTTTCCTCGATCCGCTGGCTGCGGGGAATCCCTTGTTGCCGTTTTTCGCGCTTCCGGATTCCCCGCTGGGCGGCTGGGCGCTAACAAATGCGCCTTCGGTCTTTCGCGCCACGGCTTTTTATCGCTTGGAGCATCCCCTGGAACTGACTCCGTGGCTGAGCTTTCGTCCGCTGGCGGGCTTTCGCCAGACCTATTACGACGAAGGGGTAGGGGCGCGGGTCGGCCGCTCGGCTGACTATTGGCGGGGTGAGGTGGGTTTCGACCTAATTGGCCATGCCTTCGCCACCTGGGATGTGAGCAGCCGCGCGTGGCGTATCGACGGCTTGCGCCATATCTTGCGTCCGGTCGTGCGCTACCGCTGGCAGCCTACGGGTGGGGACCCGACGGCGGATTTGCCTGGCTACGAGATCGACGCTTTTTCGCCCGTTCTGCCCGTACTGGATTTGCCGTTTGCCCGCAATCTGGACAACGCCGACGAGCGCCATGTGATCCGCCTGGGTATGGAAAATCTCCTTCAGACTCAGCGCGACGGGGGAGTGGCGGAGCTGCTGCGCCTCAATCTCTATCAGGACATCAACCTCGCCGCACCTTCGGGAGCCCCGGCTTGGGAAGCTTTTTATGTGCAAGCGGGCCTGCGCCCGGCGCATTGGATCGAAGTGCAGCTGGCCCAACGCTTCCGCACGGAGGATGTTGCGCTGAATGAGACCCGTTTACGCGTGAGCCTGCGCAGTGCCGAGCGCTGGACGCTCGATTTCACGGCCGATTATCTCGAAGGCTTTATCAGCCAGTATGGTTTGGCCGGCTTCTACCGTGTTAATCCCCGGCTCGGTCTCTTCGCCCAAGCCCGCTACGATGATCGCCTGAGCACGGTCACTCGCCACGGCTACGGGCTGCGCCAGCGTATCGGCCGGGCTTGGGAGGTCGACTACGGGCTGGTCTTCAATCGCGGAACGACCCGTGAAGACGACATCCAAGTGAGCCTCGCCGTCCGCTTTCTTGCCTTTTGAAGGGTTTTGCGCCGTGCCTTCCCCGTGATGACCGAACCGGAAACCGCTGCCTCCCCGACGGATCCCGACTCTCAGGGCCTCGTGCGCAGTTTCGATCACGCGATCTCATTGCCGGTTTTTGAGGGGCCGCTTGATTTGCTCCTCTTTCTGATTCGGCGTAACGAGATCGATATCTACGACATCCCGATTGAGACCGTCACGCGCCAATACCTCACGGTTCTGCGGGGGATGGAGAAGATGCAGCTGGAGGTGGCCGGGGAATTTTTTGTCATGGCCGCGACGCTCATGCAGATCAAGTCGCGCCTGCTTTTGCCCAAGCATGAGCAAAAGGAGGACGAGGGGGAGGGCGAGGATGAGGTCGATCCGCGGTGGGAACTGGTGCAGCAACTGGTCGAATACAAGCGCTTCAAGGAGGCGGCTACCGGACTGGAGGCCCTCATTGAGCGCGCGCGCGATTTGGTCTTTCGTGAATACATCCCGGGCCCGGAGGATTTACCCGAGCGCGAATTGCGCCCGACTGATCGCATTGAGCTTTGGAACGTTTTCAACCAAGTCCTTCGACGGCTTGCGGAGAAGGTCGTGGTGGGCGAAATCGAAGAAGACAGCGTGACCGTGGCCGACCGTATGGAGTTCCTGTTGGCCAAATTGCGCGAGACCCCGGCCTTCCTGTTCACGGAAGTTTTTGCTGGTGGCCGGGCTTCCGTGCCCCAGATCGTTTGCACCTTTCTGGCCATCCTCGAACTTACCCGGCTCAAGCGGATGACGATTGAGCAAGCCACGGCGTTTGCGGACATTCGGTGCACAGTCTTCGTGGGGGAGGAGGGCACCGCCGCGCCCGATGGCCTTCTTTGAAATTCGCGTAAATCCGAATCCTCAGCGCAAAAGCCGTCGGTGCTGGCGTGCTTTTTCCTTGCCGATCAAAGTTTTGGGCGGGAACGTTGGAAAACACGCTATCCCATGGTCGAAGAATACTACATTCGTTCGGCGGAGTCGGAAACGGCCCGCGGGCCTTACACGATTGAAAAGCTCGTGACCCTTGCCGAGTCGGGTCAGATCTCCCCGCAAACACTTTATTACGATGACAACCTGGAGTCCTGGGCGGCCATCGGCTCCAGCCACGCGCTTCGGGATCAAGTTTTTCCGCAGAGAAAGACCCTTTCGCTCCGCAAGGTCCGGGACAGCAAAAAGGAGAAGTTAAACGAAGACGCCACCTCGGAGCCGGTAAAGGTGGATGAGTTGCTGGCGGCTGCGGAGGGCACCACGGAAGAGACCCGATTTATCCGCGAGAAGCGGCGCTGGGAGGAGCGGTCGGCAGCGATCTCCATTCCGGCCATCGGAACCCTTCTTTTGCTCTCGGCCCTCAGTTTGGTTTATCCAAGTTACGAGATTGTCGCGAGTGCTTTGGAGGAGGGCATCAGCGGACTCCCCCAACTCCTTCAGACGCCTCTGGTTCTTTTCGGTATCTTCGATTTGATTGGCGGGGTCATTATTCTCCTGGGGGCCACGGAGTTTTTCCCCGCGTTGCGATTGCGCGCCATGTTGGGAGCCGGGTTTCTTGGCTTCATGTTTATGGCCCAGTTTCTCAATGGGTATGGTGATGGGGCCTTTCTTGCCATCTCCAGCATGCTTTTTGGTCTCGGCCTTTTTGTCTCGACGCTTACCCTTCATTTCCGGCTGTTGCTTGCGTCGATCATCACCGCAGGCTTGGGCGTCGCCGGGTTCATTTATTTCGCGAACATCGCGGCGCTTCTTTTTTGAGTTGGGGATTGCCGGCCAGAAGACAGCCTTATCTCTCAGTCCAGATAAGCTCTTTTTGCGCGTAAAATTATAGCAGTCTCTGGAATTTTCTTGATTTTAGAGGTTTGCTCTCTTTATTGGCCAAAATTGAAGCTCTGGTTTAACCGCCGTGCTTTGATTCCCGGTTAATCTCTCTCGCCGAAAATTCTCTTAAGCGACTACTTGCTATGGACTGCTCTCTTTATGTTGGGAACCTGCCTTTTGGGGCAATGGAAAGCGAAGTTAATGAACTATTCAGCCGTTTTGGGAAAGTTCAGGAGGTTCGTTTTATGATGGATTGGCAACGCGGACGTTTTCGCGGCTATGGTTTTGTCATCATGCCGGAAGAAGCCGCCACTCGCGCCGTTCGCGAACTGGACGGTGCCGAATTTCAGGGGCGCCCCCTGCGGGTATCTCTTGCCCGCCAGCGCGAAAGGGCTTCGGCGTAGGAAGGCGGGATACCTTCCGCGCGCGGTGTTTGCCTGCTGACTGTTGCCGGACGGTCGGACCTTTTCGGCCTAGCGGGAGCCCCTTGCGGGGTGGAAGGAGGCGGACGGGGGCCGATCCCGAACCGGACCGGTGGACGGGTATGGGTTGGTTTTTGTTTGAGTTTTCTGTTTCAAGAGCTTTTTGCTTTGAATATGGCCATCGGCACCCTCTCCCCGTGGGGGCGCTTTTGCCGTTTCCTTTCTCATCTTGCCAGCCACCATGTCGTTTTCGGTTGCCATCGCTACGCACAATCGGGCGAGTGATCTGGAGCACACGCTTGCTCAACTGCGGCGTTTGGATCCTTGGCCGACGGAGATTCTTGTCTGTGCGGACGGGTGTTCGGATCGCACGGTGGAGCTTGTTCGGGAGGGATTCCCGGAGTGCCGCCTGATCGAAAATGAAACCACCCTCGGCTCCGTAGCCTCGCGTGATCGCCTCATGCGGGAGGCGGAGGGCGAATTGGTTCTGCTGATCGATGATGACAGCTACCCCATGGAGGAGAATTTTGTGGCGCTTGCCCGGAGCGTGATGCGCGATGCGCCGGAGGTCGCTGTATTGAGCTTCCCTCAGCGCACGGATGAATTTCCGGAGACGCTTGACCAAAGTAACTTTGGCCCTTCGCAGCAGGTGGCTTCCTTTGCCAACTCCGGGGCGCTCCTGCGGCGATCCGTGTATGAGCAGCTTCCGGGTTTTGCGAAGATCTTTTTCCATCGTTACGCGGAGCCCGATTACGTGTTGCAGTGCATGGAAGCGGGCTACGAGGTTTGCCTATACACCGGCCTTACGATTCGGCATCACACGGTTCCGGCCATGAGGGATGAGCTGCTCACGCACCATTTTCACGCGCGGAATGAGTGTTGGAGTGTGCTTCTGCGGGCTCCCTGGTGGCTCGTTCCGCCAATGATCTTTTGCAGGGCGTGCAGGCAGATGACAGTTGCCCGTCGCCGTGGCCGGCTGTGGATACGCCGCGAACCCTTGTGGTGGCGAGAGTTCGTGCGGGGAATCGGGCCCCTGCTCCGACTTCGGCAACCGGTCTCTTTTGCCACCTACCGCGCGTGGTTGGGGTTGCTCCGGCAACCGAAGGAACGCCTCACTCTGGGGCCCACCTATGCGCGGGATTCTTGAGATGGGGTAACGTCGCTTGATCTCGCCGATCTCCGGAGAATCTTCGACGGGAGATTTTGATCGGAATTGATGTGGCGGCGGACAGATCGCGGGAATACCGGACGAGCCGCAGCCGGAAAAGGCTGGGATTGCCTTGACCACAACGAAGCCCTTCTTTTCGTTCCGGTTTCCGCCGTAGCTCGCCATTCTTGCAGCGCTCCGGCAACCCTTCTTTCTTTTTATGCACACCAACGACCTCCTTCGCCACATCGGATTCGATCCGGAAACCCGCACTTCCGTTGCGCCCGACAAATCGATTCTGGAACTCATCAATTTGCGCCTGGCCATGATGGGCCAGCCCATCGCCGGGGACGAGCGTGACTTCACGCTCCTTTCCATGGGTAAGTCGCTCGTTTCCCAATATCGCTCGCGGGCTCGCCTCATCGAGGATGTGCGCGCCCCGGTCGACCAGCGGATCGAATCCTTTTTGGCCGCGTTTCTCGGCGATCTTTTGGAGGATGGGGAAGCGGCCCCCCGCCTGCCCGGCCAGACTTTTGGCCTCACCCAGCACGGCATGGCCCGGTTGCTTTCCCTGCCCGCCACGGGCGACGAATTCAAGTCGTCCCTAATCAGCTCCTATCGCCTTGCCAACGGGGTGCTTCACAATCCCGCGAGCGACCGCCGAACGACCAAGGGCGTCTTCCATATCTGCGAGGATGGGCTGCCCGTGCCGGCGGACAAGAAATCGGTTCCCCGCATCACCTATCTTCATTTGCTCCGGGCGGCCCTCCAACCCCCGGCGGATCTCATGGAGCTGCCCATCACGGCCAATCAGGATGAGAAAGCGCGCGCCTGGATTTCGCTCCTTCTGCGCCCGGTGGTCTGCCCCGCGATTCCGGGGTATATTGAGGAAAAACGCATGGAGGTGCGCTTCTTCGCCCCCGGCAATCTCGTGAGCAACCTCGACTTTGTGGAGTCCATTTTCGGCAACGGGGGCGATCCCTACCTCCCTGAAAACGATGCGGGTGTGGATGTGCGCCATTGGTCCGGCCACACAGGTTGCATCATCCTCGCTCCTCATCTCATCCGCCTTCGGAAAAAAGACGTCGGTCTGCCCCACGTCTCCGAAGCGACCGACCGCCAGAAGCGCGACGGCATGTGCTGGGAAAAGGCGGACGAGCTCTACAACGACGGCGGCGCCTTCAAGATCACCGCGCGCGACGAGCGCGGCGTGGTCGTGACCCTCATCGCCGACAATTACTTCGGCTACTGCAAAAAAGAGGTGAAGACGCAGATCGGTTTCGCCGTGAACCTCATGGGCATTGCCGAAGAAGAGCACGCCGGGGGGGCCATGGCCTTCGCCAGTTATGACCTCGGGGAGGATTTCCGCCTGGGCGATGTGATGTCTGAAGAGGGTTACACCTTCGCCGGACTCATCGAGCGGGAAGGGGATCACATCGACGTGCAACCGGAAGGTTATGGTATTGATAAGGCGTTCCCGGAAATTGTCTACATCCCGGAGAAGGCGCGCTTTTCCCTGAATGAGGCGCGCATCATCTGGAGCAATGCCGGGGGAGAGCAGAAAATCAAACTCCTCGCGGAAAAGGTCTACATTCTCCCCACGGGCTACAAAGTGCGCCTCATCAAACCGGCCGAAGGCCGCCGCTGGCGCCTTATCGGCACCGTGCCCGAAGCGACCCTTTGTCACAAGCCCTGCACGGTCTCGGGTGGGGGTAAGTCCGAGATATCAAAATCAATTGCAGATGCGATCATCCACGCCCCCTTTTATGTCTCCGACATCCGCGCGGATTTCGAGGAGGTGGACCGCTTGCTCAAGCGGGAGTATGGCGACCGTTTCCAGGACAGCTCGCGCCGCCGCCATCCCGGCCGCCCGATTCTCAGCCCCGAGCGCACCCTGGGTTCGGTCATCAAGCTCCTTACGCCAAGCGACGAGTTCACCGACGAATACAACGCCTTTCTTGACTCCATTCCGCCCCACATCAAGGAGCTTATCCTTCTCGTAAAGCGCTTCTACAAGACGGACTGGGGCGATGACTGGAAGAGCCGCTTCAGCGTGAATGTGATCAACGGCCAGCCGGGCCACGAGCTCAAATACCGCGACCGCGAAGCCATTGCCAGTTACCTCCGCGTGGGCTACGAAGCGGACGGGTCCTGGCGCGTTTTCTCCCTGCGCAAAGATTTCGCTCCGGCCGTGAAAATCCAAACGGAGGACGATATCACGGCCTCGGTGACCGTTCCCGCCGCAGCCCTTCCCGGTGCGAAAGCAGGGGAGGCCGACAAATCCGTGAAGGTCATCTACAACTGTGAGTTCCGCCTCTTCCAGCGCCCCGACGACGCCATCGTGCGCGGCTACGACAAGAAGACGGAATTCGACATCAGCCGGCGCAGCGCCTTCCTCTCCAATTACGAGCCTCTGGATCAGGCGGCGGTGCGGGAGATCGTGGAGGACGCCGTGCGCTTCGACTATTTTACCGAACCCATGAAGGAGCTTTTGCGCGATTTCGTGGAGAACCCGGAGAAGCACCCGAAGTACCTTGTATGCTCGGCCTACCCACGGATTTTCGAGGGCAAGCCTTCAAAGAATCCGCGCTACCTGCAGACGCGCCTGAATCTTGAATCACCCCGCGCCAGCTATGTTGCCGATCTGGGCATGCGCCTGCGCAACAAGCTGCCGGAGAGCACGCCCATTGTTTACCCGGTGAATGCGGTCCTGCCGGGCCGCCGGAACAACCCGCCCGACGGTCCCATCCGCAACCTCGCCGTGTTCAACCCGATTCACTACATGCCCCTGCCCGAGGCCTTCATGGAGTTTATTTCCTCCATGACCGGGAAAAGCCCGTCGACCACCGGAGCCGGTTCGGAAGGAGCTCTCACGAAGGGGCCCTTCAACATGCTCCTCCCCATCACGGATTTGAACAACGCGCTCCTTTCCACCATCCTCGGGGGCTACGAGCCCTTCATTACGGCGGCGGGCTATGTGGGGCCGAAGTTCCGCGTGGATCACGACATCAGCCTCCTTGTGCCCGAAGTTTGGAGCCGTATGCGTTCCTACGAACGCAGGGCCTCCTGGCTCATCGAAAACGGCTACCTGGAGGCCGTGCCCGACCTCGAACACAAGGGCGAGACGGTGCCATCGAGTCTCCTCGGCTACCGCATCAACCAAGTCTTCGTGACCCACTTTATGGGGCGTATCTTTGGCAACCCGAGTATTCTCTTCGACGAGGCCATGCTTAAACCCGAGCTTCAGGGTATGGATGACTTCGTCGACGGTATGAAGAACATGGTCGAGACTCACCGCCGCGTCGCCTTGCACTACTTCGAAGACGGCAGCATCGACCTTGCCTGTCCGCCCCTTCGCGCGATTTTGCACTATATGGCGCACGGAGAGTGGGAAGGTCACACCATTCGCGACACCGCCCTGCGCGATCTCTTTGATCGCGATCAGGTGCTCGCAAGCGCCTGGTATCGCGAGCGCCTGGAGCGCCAGGCCGTCTACGACCGCTCCTTCTGGGAAGCCCGCGCGGCCTACCTCGAATCACTGGAAGATGGACCCCTTAATCAAGCCGCCCGCGCTTACGTCGCAGAGCAGATCCGCAATTCCGCCGAAGGGGATCCCGCCAAGGTTTTCGCGGGTACAATCGGCCGTGACCGATTGGCCTGAAGCACTCACCCTTGCCTTCTAATTTGCGAGGTCCCGCGCCCGTTAGGGTGCGGGACCTCTTTTTTTTGCACATGGATTCAATCCCCAAAGACCCTTTCGATTTCCTTCAGTTTTTTTGAACACGGCCTCTTGAATCGGTCGGTTTACAGAACTGGCGGATTGGATTTGCGGGTTTGCTGCGTCAGGAAAATGTCAAATTTACAAATGGATAAACCCCCCATATCGCCCGCAAACCCGCATAAACAAAGGGATTTCTTCGGTTTGTTTGAAATGGATTTTACAAGTAGCGTTGGTTGCGGATGCGCTGGTCATTTCGGGCCGGTTTTTGTCTTGTAAACGCTGGACGGGCAGGATTGTTTTTACATTTACATTCAGGTGCGGTTTTTATGTGCGGAGACGTTCACAAATCCGTCTGCGAAGAACGCTATATCACAGGTTGAAATCACGGCATGTTGTCCAAAAAACAATCCGGTTTGTTTGTCGAGGTAGGGGATTTTTCAATCCTTGTCGCTCAGGTGAATTCACTGGACGGGCCCTTGGTGATCGAATCACTCAAATCTTTTCCGCGCTCTGAGGATCTCTCGCATTTGCAGGCTTTCGCGGCACCCTTGGTGGAGCGGAAGACTCCGCGTTTTCTCATGGCCCACTGCGGAATTCTGCCGCCCTCCCGTTTTATCCGCCGTCATTCCATTGAGTCCGCCGCCAAGGCAAAGGATCCGAAGTATCTGGAGGAGGTGGTTACCCAACAGTTCCGCATTGATGCGAGACAGAACAAGACGGCCGTTATCAATGCCGTGGATGGAGCGGAGTTTTCCCTCGATCGCCCGATTACGGCGCAGAAGGAGCTTCTCTTCGCGGGTGCGAAAACGGTCGAAATCAGCGGGTTACAGAGCCTCTTGGTGAAGTCGCACATCTACCCGCGTTCGCTCCAACTAGCACCGGTTTGCAGTCTCGGGGCCATGCAAGACTACCTGCGCTGGAAGAAATACGAAGAGCCGGTCCTGATTGTCGACTTGGGGCGGAAGAACGGGCACGCATACATCGCCTCCCGCAATCAAGTCGATTTCACCCGCCCGCTTGAGGTCGGAGTCGATTCGGTCGTTCCCCAAATTCAAGCGGAACTGGGTCTAAAGGATGAGGAATCCGCCCGAAAGCTGCTGAACTCCAATACTTTCGATTTTACCGAAATGGGATCTGCGCTTTTGCGCAAGGTTCTCAAGGAGTTGCAAGCTGCCATCGGGTTCTTTGAGGTGCAAACCGGCCTTGGCCTTACTCACATCCACGTGCTCAACGTGCCGGACAACCTGCGATGGGTGCCAAATACCCTGGCCAAGAGCCTCGGGCACCAACCGCTTCCCATGGAGCTGGTGCCTTGGTTGAACGCACGCGATATTCGCCTGGCTCCCGAAGTGGCCGCCATTGGAGCGGAGTCGCGTTGGTTTGGGCTGTATTCTCTAATGGGCAATTTTTCCAATAAAGGCGATGGCGCAAAAGAAAAATAGATCAGCCAGCCACCCCCCGTGGCGCCCGAATTACCTCGAGCCCGGGGCTCTCCCGGATGTGAAGGTCGTGCGAACAAACTTCATCGTGAATTTTGTTTCGCTTTCTCTGTGCATCGGGCTTCTCGTCTTTCTTGGCTTCCGTGAATACAATGCTTCGATTCTGGAGCAGGATCTGGAAGCCCTCCAGCAAAGAATCTCGGCCAGCCGGGCGGCCAATGATCGGGCCGTGCGGCTTTCCACCGAGTTTCAGAGAGAGGCCCGCCATCTCGAACAGGTGGTGGCTTTCATGGACAAGCCTATTCTTGCCCATGAGATCTTCTTGTCCGTGGCCGCAGCCCGCCCCCGCCCAGTCCTCGTAACTTCGTTTTCCTTGACACCTTTCAGGGAGGGACGGGCTCCACGCGCCGTCACAAAGTTTCGCATCACGGTCCAGGGTACGGTTTCTGAGACCCCTGATCGCGCGGCCGCTGAGGTCATCAATGACTTTCGCTCAGCTCTCGCAGCGGCCCCGGAGTTGGCTGTCATGATCGAGGAAAATCGCCTCTCGAACTTCGTTCGGACGGATAACCCGTCCGTTTTTACCTTCAACATTCAGGTGGTGCTGGATCCGCAAAAGCAAGGGAGTAACCGGTGAGCGCTGTCGCTATCAATCGAATAAAGGAATATCCGCTCGCTGTTTGCGCGTTTTTGATCGTGGTGGCCGCGGGTGTCCTGCTCTTCCTTCGGGCCGACCGCGTTACCCTCCTCGAAGCCGAGTTAAGTACGGCGCGGACAACGATTAACCGGATGGAGGCGAATTTGCGGGAGTCAGCGGACTTGGAGGAGGACAAGGAACGTCTTCTCCGCCTGCGCGATCAAATTGACTCGCGGCTTATGGCGCGCGAGGAAGTTGCCTTCAATCTCGACTATTTTTACCGGCTCGAGGCGACTCACACCGTGCGCATTGAGAACCTCCGGCCCCTTGGCGGCAGAGCCGGCCCCAGTGACGTGGTGCCACCGGTGGATCTTTTTGACGTCCTTGGCTTCGATCTGACCGTCCGTGGAGAATTTGCCAACGTAAACGAGTTCATCCGCACACTGGAGTCGGATCACTACTTTGGACGCGTGGAGTCTCTGAGTATCACGCGGCCCGCCGGAGCTGGCTCAAATACTGTCACTGCACAGATCGCCCTGAACCTTTTAGGAAGAAAGCCATGATTCGAAAGATCGCTCCTCTTTTTATTCTCGCGATTTTCGTGGTCTCCGAACTGAGCGGCCAAGTCGTTCGGCCCCGTGCAGCGCGGACGGCCGCGCTGGATAGCGCTGAGCGTGCTCTGGATATCAACCGCGAGGTGCGTGCACGCACCCTGGCGATGCCGGACAATCCATTTGTTGTGTGGGTCGATCCGGCGACTTTGTTGCCGCCGCCAACCCGTGCGGAGCCGACACCCGTCGTGGCTGCGCGCCTATCCGACCGCGCCGCGCTGGAAACGATTGCCGCAGAACTGCGGCCCACCGGCAGCCTCATCATGCGGGACCGGGCCATTCTCAATCTCGCGGGCAACCGCACCCTCGAACGCGGCCAGCAATTTGATGTCCGCATCGGTGCGGAAGATTACACGGTGATTGTCGAAGAGGTGAGTGCGGATGCCTTCACTCTTCGTCTCGGGGAGGCCCGCCTTACCCGTAACTTCGCCGAAGAACGCGCGGGCGCGGGCCGAATCACGCGCCCAGGCGGCCCCTGAATCTCTCTGTCCTTATCCTTTCCATTCCTTTACAAACCAAACCAAACCAATCCATCACCCGGAAACCATTATGAAACGTCAGACCATCCTCCTTGTCAGCGGCCTCGGCTTGGCCTTACCCCTCTTCGCCCAAACCACAGCCCCGACGGGAGTCGGTTCCCGCCCCGCCGCCGCCATTGAGCGGGCGGAACAGGCGCGTGAGGATTCGGATGCGCGATCCCGTGCGGTCATGGAAGCGCTTGCCCGCAGTGAGCCGCCTCCCCCGTTCGAAGCCGCGCCGACGGCTGCTCCTGCCGTGGATGTTTCCGGCCAGCCCGCCGCAGGCGCTGTGGAGCAACCCCGTGTCACTCCCCCCCCGGGCAATGGTGCGGATGTCTTCATCCAAGTCCCCGACCCCATTGAAGTCCCGGCTGAGCGCTCGGAGACGGCGGACACCATTTCCGTGGATTTTCCCGACGAAGATGTCCGCGTGATCATCCGGAATGTGGCGGATTTGTTTGGCCTCAACGTCGTGATTCCGCAGGAACTGACCGGGCGGGTGAGCCTCAAGCTCCGCGATGTGACTTGGCCCCAGCTCTTCCAAGTCATTCTCGAGCCGCTGAACTATACCTATATCACTGACCGCAACATCATCCTCATTCGCAATCGGAATGAGCTATTGCAGGAGCCTGTGGATACGCGTGTTTTTGTCGTGAATTTTTCGCAGGCGGCGGAGATCCGCGATTCCATTGCACCGCTGGTGGATGCGGCTGCAGGCGGCCGGATTCAAGTCGACCGTCGGAGCAACGCCCTGGTGATCACCGAACGGCCGTCCCGTTTCAACGGCATTCAGCAGATCATTGAGACCCTTGACCGGCCCACCGAGCAGGTGATGATTGAGTCGAAGTTTATCGAGATCTCGAACCGGGATGTGCGGAATCTCGGCGTGGATTGGCAATCCCTCGCTGGCTTCGGTGTGCGCGCCGGTCCGATCCAACGGGACTGGGAGCGTCTGCGCACACCCGGTGAAAGCACGGAAACCATCACCCAAGGGACCACCCTCAACCCCGATGGCACGGTCAACGTCACCAGTTCGCGCACCCGCACTCAGGAGAACCCGCTCGTTCGTGCAATCAATACAGAGGATACGGCTGTCTTCAGTGCCGATGCCTTCCAGGTTTTGCTCTCGGCTCTCGAAAACAAAAACGAAAGCCGCCTCGTCTCCAACCCGACGATTGTCACGATGAACAACACCCCCGCACAGATTAATATTGGCGAGGAGTATCCGATCCCCGCCTACACGTTCAATGCGGAACGGGGAACTTTTGAAGTGAGCGGTTTTGAGTATAAGCCAATCGGTATTCTTCTCAATGTTACGCCCCAGGTGAATAGCGCCGGTTTCATCAACATGCGGATAAACCCGGAAATCAGCAGCCGCACCGGGGAGGTAAACTTCGGCGGTGCCTCCGGGGCTGTTATCCCGATCGTCACGACGCGGCGCACCGAGAGCAGCGTCACCATCAAGAGTGGGTTTACCCTGGCCATTGGTGGCCTTATCGAGCAGGTTCAGTCGGATGGAACCTCGCAGGTTCCCGTCCTCGGAAACATTCCGGTGCTCGGTCGCCTTTTCAGTTCCGAGTCGCGCGACGAAACCCGCCGCAATCTCGTTATTTTCATTACGGCCCGGATTCTCAGTGCCACGGGTGCCTCTTACCAAGACGTCTTCTCCCAGCGCACCTTGTATCGCATGGGCGTGAGCACCCGCGACATCCCGGGTCAGGACATCTCTGTTGAAGAGTCTCGCCTTTATGAGGATATGCGCTCCGCCCGCGGGGATTATGAACGCCTGATGGAGGAGACCCGCCTGCGTCGTCAGCTCGAAGCTCTGCAACAGCAGACTGAACTAAAGGAAGACGTTTTTGAGCGCGAAGAGCAGCGCCAAATTCGCCGCCGCAATCAATAAGTTAGGCCACCATTCGTTATTCCGCATGGTACCTTTTTCCCTTCCCCCACCACACTTTGCAAAATGAGAACACTTTTCAAAAGTCTATCGCTGCTTCTTTTGGGATCCCTCGCCGGATCCACCCTCACCGCCCAGACAACCGCCACCGGCCCCGGCTACCTCGATTCGTGGAACTGGCAGGCACCGACCCCCGCCGATGCCGCCAATCTGATTGGGATTGCCGCTAATGGATCCACCGTTCTGGCCGTAGGAGAGGACGGGCAGGTGCAGCGCTCCACCGATGGCGGAGATTCCTGGACGATCGTCAGCGATCCCCTCTTTGTCGGCACGACCTTTAGCGGTATTGCCAATAGTGGAGCCACCTTTGTGATCGTTGGCTCAGGAGGTAGCGCCCTCCGCTCCTCTGACAATGGCCTCACCTGGACAACTGTCGATGCGGATACAACAGAGGATTTGCTCGATCTTGCCTTCGACGGTCTTTCGGCAACCTGGATTGCGGTGGGCGCGAACGGCACGATCCGCCGATCCGTTGACGGTGGCCTTACTTGGAGTTCGGTGGCAAACCCCTCCACGCGAGACCTTCGGGCAGTGGCTGCTTTTGGCGGGAATTTTTACGCGGGCGGTGAGGCGGGCACGCTCATCCGTTTTGCTCCGGGGGCGGCGTCTGCATCCATCCTTCAGGGTGGTTCCGGGGGATTCACCTATGACATCCGTGACTTTGCCTCCGATGGCGATCATCTCTTCGCAGTCGGAACAAACGGTCACATCCTGCGCTCGGCCAACGGGAGCAACTGGAGTGTGGTCTATTCAAATTCGGCATATGATTTGCACAGCATCAGCCATCACCCGTTTGGTTTCTTTCTCGCTGCCGGTGAGGATGGGCGCTTCCTTTATTCGTTAAATGGGACCAATTGGTTGGAGGGTTCCAACCGGACTCCCTTTGCCACCAATGCCTTGCTGCCGGTGCTTGACGGTTTTCTGGCGGCCGGTTCACAGCACAGTGTCTTTTCGGTTCAACCGCGGGATGTCGCGGATGCCAATCTCTCCATGGAGGGGCTTTTCTGGACGCAAATTAACTCCTCTGACGGAGGCAGTGCCTACCAGGGGGCTGTCCACGCAGATGGCTCTTTTGTCGTGGTGGGTGAAAATGGCAATATCCGCCTTTCCACCGATGGCTCCTTGTGGTCAGAGCCTACAATGCCGGCACCTCTTGCTGGGGCCAACTGGAGAAGTGTGGTCTATGGCGGCGGGCGCTTTGTTGCCGTTGGTGATTCCGGTGTGGTGGCTCATGCCGACAGCGCTATGCCCAATACCTGGACGGAAGGCTCTTTGGCCGCCGGGGCAACGCCGGATCTCCACGGTGCGGCCTTTGGCAATGGTCGTTTCGTTGCCATTGGCAGTGGTGCCAACGTTTACATTTCAGATGACCTGGGAGCCACATGGAGTCCCGTCCTCGTGGGAGCCCTCCCGTCCAGCAATCTGCGCGGAGTCGCCCACGGCAACGGTCGTTTTGTCGTCGTTGGCGAAGGTGGTTTGGTCTTAACCTCGGAAAACGGATTGTCGTGGACTCCGCGCTTCACTCCAATCGATGCGGATTTGACCGATGTTCTTCATGGCCCCCACGGATTCGTTGCCGTTGGGGCTGGAGGGACCATTATCAAGTCCGAGTTTGGCGCGACCTGGCAAAAGCAGATTGCCGGATCCGGCATTTCAGCGGCCGAGATCGACTTGGAGGCCATAACCTACGCCGATGGTATCTATGTGGCCGTCGGATCTGGCCGGAGCATCCTCACTTCTTTGGATGCGGTTGCTTGGACCGCGCAGGAGGTGCTTACACGCAATCGGTTTTTTGCCGTCGCCGGCGGCGGTGGCGTCTTTATCGTTGCAGGCGACTTTGGTTCGATTCTCTCAAGTTCGAGTCCATTGCCTTCAGACCTCGACCGCTGGTCTCTGCGCCGACCCGGGGAGACAGGTCCGAATCTCAACGATGTTCTTTTTGCCAATGGTGTCTATGTCATCGGTGGGGCCAATGGTGGTCTCTGGACTTCGCTGGATGGTGAAAACTGGACCCCGCGCAACAGCAACACATCGAATGATATTACCGGCATCGCTTACGGCAATGGGCGCTGGGTCGCTGTCGCCGGAAGGGATCGCCTTGTCTCGACTGATGGTCTCAACTGGAATGCTACGCAAACGTGGTCCCACAACATGTTGAGGGTCAAGTTTGCCAATGGGGTCTTCGTCACCGTTGGGGAAGAGTCCGAAATCTATTCCTCGCCCGATGGGTTGGTTTGGAATGGAGGAATTTGGCGTGGCGATGCCGGATCCGGCCCAGCCAACATCAACTCAGCGGTCTTTTTTGAGCCCCTCATGCGTTGGGTGGCCGTGGGCGAGCAGCTTCCGGGAACTGTTAACCAAGTCTACTATTCCGATGACAATGCCCGATCCTGGACCCTCGGCGACACATCCACCACGAATACGGGTGACAACCTCCGCGCTGTCTACATTGACCCGGATGTTTTTGGGACACCTGTGCTCTTCGCAATCGGAGGAACGAATTTTTACAGCTTCGATGGCATCTCATGGGATCCGATCGGGGGATATCCTCACGCTCTGGATGCCACTTTCGGAGATGGTGCTGGTTTTCCCACCGGGGTAATCGTTGGGGAGGGAGGGGCCATCACGCTTTTCCCCTCTTTCGATAACGCTTATCCGGGGATTTTCGACGATCTCAATGCGGTAACCTATGCCAACGGTCAGTTCATTGCTGTGGGTGACAATGGGCGCATCCTCACTTCGCCGCAGGGAAAATTTTGGCAGGTGCGGGGTGTGCAGACAATTCCCGCCATCTTGTCGGTCGTTCGCGGAGCCTCCGCATACGTGGCGGTGGGAGAGGATGGGCGCATTTACCGTTCATCCACAGGGCTGAACTGGGAGCCAAAGCCGCCACCTGCCGACGTCGGAGCCGTCACGATGCGGCACGTCTTTTGGACCGGTAGTCAGTTTGTTGCCGCAGGCGACCTGGGAAATATTTGGACCTCTTCTAATGGCGAAGTGTGGACGCGGCGGACTTGGAACGGCTTGTCCCATCTCAGGGGCGGCGCGTCCAGCGGATCCCACTCCGTTCTGGTCGGTGAGGGCGGTCGGATACTGCGGGCGGGATCCGGGTTGATTGATTGGCAGCCCCGCAGCTCGGGCACAAGTGTGCGTCTCCACGGAGCTATCTATGATTCCTTCAACAGTCAGTATGTGGTCGTCGGTGATCAAGGTACAGTTCTAACCTCGCCCGATGGCATGGATTGGACGACGATCCCCTCGCTGGACAACCTGCCGCTGAGAGACTTGGCTCAAACGAGTGATGGCCTTCTCGTTGCAGTCGGTGAGGAGGGGCGTATTTTCACCTCCATGGATGGGGTTAACTGGACCCCGTCCCCCTCTTCGGGCACAATCAAAAATTTGCGCACGGTATCTTTCGGAGATGGAATCCTGGTGGCCATGGGTGACCGCGGCCTTGTCATCTCCTCAAGCAATCAAGGGGCAACCTGGTTCAGTCGCCCTTCAAACACTGCCTACACACTTTATGGGAGCGCTTTCTTCGAGGGCGTCTTTGTTGGTGTTGGTGGTTTTGGCACCATTATTCATTCAGGCACCATTTTTGAAAAGCAAAGCCAGAGCATACTGTTTCCGGAAATCGGGGAGCAGACTTTGGCAGCCTCCCCTCTGCAGCTGAGCGCTTTTGCCTCTAGCGGCTTGCCCGTTGGGTTCAGGGTCATTTCAGGCCCGGCAGTGGTTTCCGGCAATCAGCTCACGCTTACGGGAGAAGGCACCGTCCTGGTGCGGGCCGAGCAACCGGGCAATCGCTTCTTTCTTTCGGCCCCTGCCATTACCCGCTCCTTTCAAGTGGTGGACAGTATTCGGCTTCCGCAGACCATTTTGTTCGATGGCATTGAAGACCAGTCCTTTGGGGTGTCTGTAAATTTAAATGATCTCGCGACAGCCACGAGCGGACTTCCTTTGTCCTTCGAGCTTCTTTCCGGGCCTGCCTTGCTCGTCGAGGGAGTCCTCTCGACTGGCTTTGAGGAAGGCACCGTATTGGTTCGCGTTTCTCAAAACGGCAATCAGGAATTTGCCCCGGCAGCCCCCTTGGAGATTTCCTTTGGCGTTCGAGCCAAGGAAGACCAGATCGTTGTCATACAGCCGTTCGCGCCCCCGTCGCTGGGGGATCCTGCCATCACGCTCCGCGCTGTTGCCAGCAGCGGCCTGACCGATTTCCGCTTTGAAGTGATCAGCGGACCGGCCTTTGTCTCGGGTAATAGCTTGGCGGTTTACGGTGTGGGGGTCGTCACCATTGAAGCCGTGCAGCCTGGCGATAGCGAGTTCAACCGCGGGGTCGGGCGCACCTCTTTCAGTGTCGGGGGCAGTGAAAACTTTGAGCCCGGACCGAGCTTCCTTGATCTTTGGACATGGCGTTCGCCGGAAATTGTTGATTCCGGATACAATGCGCTTGCTTCGGATGGTGCCTGGACAATCGCCGTGGGCGATGATGGACGGATTGCCCGTTCCTCCAATGGAGGGCTGACCTGGAGTTCAGTGGATTCAGGAACAACTGAAGATCTCTATGACATCGTTTTTGTCGCCGCTTCCAATCGCTTTGTGGCACTGGGTGATAACGGCCTGGTGCTCGTTTCCCTTACGGAAGGGACTACGTGGACTCAATCGTCCGTGAGCGGAAATCCG
Source organism: Opitutales bacterium (assembly GCA_020831585.1). Classification (GTDB taxonomy): domain Bacteria; phylum Verrucomicrobiota; class Verrucomicrobiia; order Opitutales; family Oceanipulchritudinaceae; genus JAFIGE01. The sequence goes on from JAFIGE010000010.1 coordinate 41,041, forward strand.
TCCCTGCGCGGGCTTGCCGTCAATAGGGAGGGCAATCGCTTTGTCGCCGTAGGCCTCGGTGGCCGGATTTTCTCTTCGCCGGATGCGCTCAACTGGGTGGATGCCACCCCACCGGGCTTCAGCCGCGATCTCGCCGACGTTGTCTGGGTTCCCGGCTTGGGCGACGGGCGCTTTGTCGCCGTCGGGGCCACAGGTGCGGTCTTGCGTTCCAGTGATTCTGCCGGAGCCAGTTTTGAAGTCCTCAGGGAAGGTCTCGGGTTTAATCTTCATGCTGTTCACGCCCCGTCTTCGCCATTTGGTGCCTGGAGAGTTTTTGCCGTCGGCGACGATGGCATTGTTATGGCCTCCAAGGATGGGGTGATCTGGTCCAACCGTTTCTCCGGTTCCTCCTATCAACTGCGGGCGATCCACTCGGGGAATGGGTTTTTGCTCGCCGCCGGCGAGAATGGCCGCGTTCTTTACTCGCAGAATGGGGACGTCTGGACGGAGTCCTTCACGCGCTTTAATGTGGGGATCCGGGGGCTGACCTTCATCAACGGTCTTTTCCTTGCCGGGGGCGACAACTATTCCATTTTCTCCACCCCGCAGGGGCTCACCTGGACCATTCGGGAGACGACCACGCGGACAACTTACCACGACTCAGCCGCGAATGCCGATGGAACGGTCCGGATCGTTGTCGGCGACAACGGGCGCATTGTTCGTTCGGTGGATGGGGTCAACTGGGACCCCGCTGTCAGCGTTCCTGTGACAGAGAATCTGCGCGGAGCGACCTTTGGCTTTGGGCGATTCTATGCGGTAGGCCAGAATGGTACAATTCTTCACTCGAGCGACGGCGACACTTGGACGACCGTCCCCGCTGTGACAACACGCCATTTGAATTCCATCGCGTTTGCCAACGGGCGTTTGGTTGCGGTCGGGGATGGGTTCACGACCCTCCTCTCGATTGATGGGGATGCCTGGACTTCAATCACATCCGGTTCCAGCAACAATCTTCATGCGGTTGCCTTTGGCAACGGCACTTGGACTGCTGTCGGTTCGGACGGTCTGATTATTACCTCCCTGAATGGGGAGACCTGGCGCACCCAGTTCAGCGGAACGACGCGGGGTCTCAACTCGGTGACCTTTGGCGACGGTCGGTTCGTCGCGGTGGGACAGGGGGGGAGTATCTTCACGTCCACTTTTGGGGATGTCTGGACCCTGCGCGCGTCCGGCACAACCTTCGATCTCCACGGCGTAGCTCTTGCCGATGGCGTCTATGTTGCGGTGGGCCAGGGCTTCACCTTCCTTACCTCACGCGACGGCGTGGATTGGTCCGCGCAGAAGAGCGGAACACTCAATAGCCTCCGCAATGTAAGCTATGCCGGAGAGCTTTTTGTGGCCGTCGGTGACTTTGAGACCATCCTTACGGCAACGGCGGTCCTGCCTCCGGGGCTTGACCAATGGACGTTGCGCAATCCGCTGCCGGAGGGCCCTAATTTGAACGAGATCATCTACGGGAATGGAATCTATGTCGCCGTTGGTGGCCAGGGAACCATCCTCGTTTCAACCGATGGCCTGAACTGGTCTGAGAGGGATTCCGGTATTTCCGATCCCATCACGGGGGTTGCGTTTGGGAATGGCCGCTTTGTGGCCGTAGGGGGGCAAAATATTCTCGTATCGGAAGATACCCTCAACTGGCGTGTCCAAACAACCTGGCTCGTCCCGCTCTACAAGGTCAGTTTCGGCGGAAATATATTTGTCGCTGTTGGTGCGAGTTCGCACATCCTGCACTCTGCCGACGGTTTGATCTGGGCCGGTGGTCAACAGAACCAAGACGGGCAGGACATAAATGATGTCCGTTACGAGCCGAGCAAGAATCGATTCGTCGCTGTGGGGGCCGCTGCCGAAAAGACAGCTACTTATGTTTGGCTCGATCCCGACCTCATCCACTCTCCCTTCGAACGGCTCGAGTTCGTCTATGAGCGGGAGCTGGTTACCCAAGTTTACATCTCACCAAACGGCATCGATTGGGAGCGCGTTCATCCACCCCTTAGGATCACACCAACAAGGTTGATTTTGACCCCAGTTGGATATGTGCCCGATCCGCGGCCGCGCTGGTATGATGAGACCCTGAACACGGTTGCTTTTGGTCGCGGTTACTTTCTCGCCGCTGGCGACGGGCTTATGATCAATTCATTCACCGCGGACAACGATGAATGGTCTGTTGTGAGCCTTGGCGGGCGCTCCATCCGTGGCTCTGATTTTGGAGAAGGGCAGGGTCGTTCACGCTTCGTCCATGTCGGGGTCAACGGCTCGATCAGTTCCCACGATCCGCAGAGCATCAGTTTTCCGGGAATTCAGGAAAATCTCAACAGTGTGGTATGGGGAGGCGATCAATTCGTCGCGGTGGGGGATAACTCCCGCATCCTTACCTCTCCCACCGGTCAGTTCTGGCAGGTTCGGTCGACCCAGGTTCTTCCGGCTTTTCGCTCGGTTACTTCCCGCCCCGGGGAGTATGTTGCCGTCGGCGAACGGGGGCTGATTTACCGTTCGACAGATTCCATAAACTGGGAGGCGATCGCGAGTCCCTCCCTCCTGAACTTGAACTCGGTGATCACGAGCGCAGCCCGTTATATTGCCGTGGGCAACTCCGGCGTGATCCTGACCTCAGGCAATAGCCAGGATTGGTCCCTCAGGGTCTCCGGCGTTCTGGACAATCTCAACCAAGTGACCCGCAGTGCCGGTGGTGTGATTGTGGCGGTCGGCAATGCCGGGCAAGTCACGCGCTCCTCCGATGAAAGCATCAGTCTTTGGACACCTGTGGCCACAGGTGTGACCGAAAACCTCACGGCGGTGGTCCATAATCCGGTTTTGGATACGTTCTTTGCCTTCGGTGTGAACGGTCGATTGCTGACTTCCATCGATGACGGGTTGTCGTGGACCGCATCGGTCGTGCCGAATTTCGGAACTTTGCCTATTCATGATGTCTATGTCTTCGGAGACGGTCGAATGGTCGCCGTTGGCGAGCAGGGCCGGGTTTTCACCAGCCCCGACGGGTTGGCTTGGACAAGACGTTTTTCGGGCACGACCAACGCCCTCCACTCCATCGTGTTTGGCGATAATCTCCTCTTTGCCACAGGTGCTGCTGGCACGGCGCTTTCCTCCAGTGATGGAGGTTTAAGCTGGTTCCGTCGCCACACAAACACGGGCTACACGCTCTATGGATGCGATTTCCGGGACGGTGCTTTCCTTGCCGTCGGCGGATTCTCCACGATTATCACCTCGGGGGCTGTGGAATCAAAGTTTGATCAAAGCATCCAGTTTGTCCCGATTTCGCCCAAGGTGATCACCGATTCAGATTTCGCGGTCTTTGCCCAAGCGACAAGCGGTTTGCCCATTGAGTTTGAAATTGTTTCCGGTCCGGCGACGGTTATTGGGAACATTGTCAGCCTGACCGGCTCCGTCGGTGATGTCGTCATCCGTGCCCTCCAGAACGGAAATGCCAACTTCAGGCCAGCCGATCCGGTGGAGCAGATCTTCCGCGTAACATTGGCCAATCAGGTGATTACTTTTAATCCCTTGCCGGACCGCACATTTGGCGATGAGCCCTTTACGCTCACAGCGACCACGAGCGCCCCTGGTTTAGACGTTGTTTTTGGAGTTGAGTCCGGCCCGGCGGTCTTGGACGGGAATCTTTTGAGAATTACCGGAACGGGTACTGTCACCGTTGTCGCGAGCCAGCCGGGAACGGATCAGTTCAATGCGGCAACCCCCGTCAGCCGATCTTTTCAGGTAGGCCCGGCCGCGCAGACGATCGATTTTTCGCTGCCCCCTTCAGCCACTCTGGGAGACCCGCCGATTCTTTTGACCGCCGAGGCTTCCTCGGACCTGCCAGTCTCTTTTCGTGTTGTTTCCGGACCGGCTTCCATCTCGGGCGGAAATCTTATCCTTGATGGTGTCGGCACCGTTGTTGTTGAAGCAACCCAGGCCGGCAACGAACTCTACCTTGCGGCTGCTGCGGTTCGCTCGGAGATTGCCGTTGCGCCTGCTTTGCCGGGCAATTTCTGGCGCCCCGTTACGCTCCCTGCAGCCGTCGCCCAAACAGATTTCCGCGATGTCATCTGGTCGGGCCAGGACGGTCGCTTTGTTGCCGTTGGCTCCGGACAGGCGGTCATCACCTCCAGCACCGGCCTTAACTGGAGCCGCCGGTCTTCCAATGGAAGCGCGGAACTCACTTCAGTGAGCCGTGGTTTCGACGGTTTCCTCGCCTCCAGTGCCTCCGGAATGCGCCTTCGCTCACCGGACGGCCTCAACTGGGCGGCGCTTTCCGATGCTCTCGTGGCCCCGGTTTCCGATATGGCCTACGGTAACGGTTTGTTTGTTGCCGTTGGCGCAGAAGGTTTCATTGCCACCGCGCCAATCGGGCGTGCTGCGGAAGATTGGACCCTTCGCACCAGCGCTGCCTCCGGGCTCCTTACCTCCGTCATATTTAGCAATGGCGAGTTTCTCGCCGCTGGCGACGGTGTCATCCTGCGCTCTGCAGACGGGCGCACGTGGGAAACCGTGTTCAACTCTCCCGGGGATCTATTCCGCGATATTACCCGCAATGGGGGTAATATCGTAGTCGTGGGCGAAGGCGGCGTGGCTTGGTTTTCAACTGACAACGGCGACAGTTGGTTCCTCGGCGTTGGGGTTTCAGGCAATCTCACTGCCGTGACTTATGGCGCGGGACGGTTTGTTGCTGTCGGCCAAGGTGGGGTCATCTACACCTCCTCAAACGGTTCGGAATGGACACCCCGTGTTTCCAATGTCGTACCGGATCTTCGAGCCATTGCCTTTACGGAGGAAACCTTCGTCATTGTTGGGGATAACGGGACCGTTCTCACGACCGGCGACGCGCAGGATAATGTGCTTCCCAAGTATCCTCAATCAATCACCTTTGGAGCCCCTGCCGACGTATCCTTTGACGCGGGTGCGGTTGCGCTCTCGGCGAGTGCGGACAGCGGTCTGCCGGTGAGCTTTGGCGTCTCCTCCGGACCGGCGGTGCTGGAAGCCGACGGAACGACCCTGACCCTGACGGGCTTGGGCGAAGTGGTTGTGCGCGCTTCGCAGAGCGGAGACGCGACCTTCGCCCCCGCCGCCGAAGTGGAGCGCCGCTTCACGGTCACAGCAGGCGCGAACGTGATCACCTTCGCGGCGCTGGCCGACGCGACCTTCGGCGACGGCCCGGTGACGCTCAGTGCGAGCGCCTCGAGCGGTCTGGCGGTGAGCTTTGAGCTGGTCTCGGGACCGGCGGAGCTGGACGGCGACGAGCTGACGCTTACGGGAGCGGGCACCGTAACGGTGCGCGCGTTGCAGGCGGGCGATGCCATCTATGCGGAAGCCGCGCCGGTGGAGCAAAGCTTCACGGTGGCCCCGGCCCCGCAGACGATTACCTTTGATGCGCCGGCGACGGTGACCCTCGGGGTGGCACCCCTGGAGCTGGAGGCAACGGCCTCGAGCGGCCTGCCGGTGAGCCTCGCGCTGATCAGCGGCCCGGCGCAACTGGAGGGCAACGTGCTCACGATCACGGGTTCGGGCAGCGTGGTCGTGGAAGCGACGCAGGCGGGCGATGCCAACTGGCTTGTCGCTCCTGCGGTGACGCGCACGATCACGGTGACGTCCGTGGCGGTGGGCGAGTTCTGGCGTCCGCTGGAAGTGCCCTCGGTTGTCGCCGAAACGGATTTCCGCGATGTCATCTGGTCGGGCACGGACGAGCGTTTTGTCGCAGTGGGTTCCGGGCAAGCTGTCATCACATCGGGCACCGGTTTGTCGTGGGTGCTGCGCTCAACGGGAGCAGCCGAGTTGACTTCGGTAACACAGGGTTTTGGTGGCTATTTGGCCTCCAGTTCTACGGGTATTCGTTTGCGCTCCACTTCGGGCTTGGCCTGGGGACCGCTTTCAAATGCTTTGGTGGCACCTGTTTCCTCCATGGCTTACGGAAATGGGCTCTATGTGGCCGTGGGTGCGGGCGGATATGTCGCTACCTCTCCGAACGGACTGGTGGCTGCCGATTGGACGGTGCGTTCGATTGGCGCCACCGGATTGCTGACTTCCGTTATTTTTGCCGAGGGCGAATTTTTGGCCGCTGGCGATGGTGTCCTTTTGCGTTCTTCCAATGGACGTGAGTGGGAGACTGTCTTCAACTCTCCAGGCGATTTGTTCAGAGGCATCGCCCGGTATGGTGAAAACGTTGTGGCTGTTGGAGAAGACGGTGTGGCTTGGTCTTCGCCTGACAATGGAGAGAACTGGTTTCTTGGCCTTGGTGCGACAGGAGATTTGGCGGCTGTAACCTACGGCGCAGGGCTCTTCGTTGCCGTTGGTCAAGGTGGAGCAATTTTCACTTCGCCGAATGGTCTGGAATGGACGGCCCGTATTTCCGGCGTCACCGCTGATCTGCGCGCGATAGCTTTCACGGAAAACACTTTTGTCGTCGTCGGGGCCAATGGGACCGTGCTCACGACAGGAGATACTCAGGAGAATGTGTTGACCAAGACTGCCCAAACGATCTCTTTCGCGGAATTGGCTAATATTTCCTTCGCCGAGGGCGAGAAAGTCTTGAGCGCCACTTCGACCAGCGGTCTTCCGGTGCGCTTTGGCGTTTCCTCGGGCCCGGCGGTGCTGGAGGCTGACGGGGTTACGCTGACCTTGACGGGACTGGGCGAAGTGGTCGTGCGGGCCTCACAGTCCGGCGATGCGACCTTCGCTCCGGCCGCCGAAGTGGAGCGCCGCTTCACCGTTACGGGTATCGAGCAGACCATCAACTTTGCCACGATCCCCTCAAAGGTCTTTGGCGATCCGCCCTTCCAGCCGGTCGCGACGGTCCTTCCAAGCGGGCTTCCAGCCCAGTTTGAAATCGTCAGCGGGCCCGCTGTAATCCGTGATGGCCTCATTGAGATTACGGGCGTGGGAACTGTCGTGGTGCGCGCCAAGCAACCAGGTGACGCCACGCACATGGCTGCACCGGCTGTCGAACAGTCGTTCGTCGTGGCCCGCGCTCCTCAGGTCATTACCTTCGGGGTCTTGTCTCCCATGGAAGAGGTGGATCCGCCTCGCACGCTGGTTGCCACGTCTTCCAGCGGACTTCCCGTCTCCTTCGAGATCGTGAGCGGCCCGGCGACCATTTCCGATGGCAATCGCCTTACGCCCACCGGTGTGGGGCAGGTGACTGTCCGGGCCACGCAACCGGGCAACCAACTGTATCTGCCCGCCGCCCCGCGCGAGCGCACTTTCGAGGTTCGTCCGTCCTCCACCGGAAGCGTCTGGACGCCGGTGCCGGATCGGCCTGTCGAAACCGATTTGGTGGGTGTGTCCTTTGCCGGTTTCCGCTTCTTCGCCACGGGTGCGCGTTCCGCCATTCTCCGTGCAAACAGTGATGCTTCCGATTGGACGGCCGTGTCGACGGGTTCGGGCGTTCTTAACAAGGTCGCTTTTGGCAACAACGTCTACGTGGCTGTGGGTGAAGCGGGTATTGTCCTGCAATCCCCGTCCGGCACGAGCTGGAATTTCTTCAGCAGCGGTGTGGATGTGCCGATGAACGATATCGTTTATGGCAACGGTCGCTTCGTCGCCGTTGGCAGTGGCGGTGCTATCTTCACTTCGACTTCCGGCACCGACTGGACCCTTGTCCAGTCCGGGGTGAGTGATGACTTGCGCTCGGTTATCTACGGCGGAGGTCGGTTTGTCGCCGTGGGTGGACGGGGCATCACCGTATCCATGGACGGTCTCAACTGGACGGCCCTCGAAACAGCGGAAGCCGCAGGCTTCAACGCAATCACCTACGGAGGCGGCCGCTATCTTATTGTGGGCGATGATTTCACGGTGTGGACTTCCTCCAATACGAATTCCTGGACCATCGGAAGCCAAACCGGCCCGGACTTGTTTGGGGTGGCTTATGGAGGCGGGCGGTTCATCGCCGTCGGATCCGAAGGGGCCATCTTTACATCGGCTTCCGGGCTCGGTGGTTGGCTTCAGCGCTCTTCCGGAACAACCGCTAATCTACGCGATGTGGCTTACATCGAAGACAAGTTCGTCATCGTCGGCGATGGCGGCACGATTCTTCACGATGGCGTCATCAACATTCGCTCGCCCCAGACGATCACCTTCGGGGAAATTCCCGACCGTGGCCTCATGGAAGGGCTTCTCACGCTCAGTCCAAGCGCAAGCAGCGGACTGCCCGTGACGCTCACGGTGATTAGCGGTCCTGCTACTTTCATGGTGGACGGGCGGACCCTCATCTTCGCCAGCGGTGGAATGGTTACCGTTCGCGCCTCTCAGGAGGGTAACGGCGATTTCCTCCCGGCGCCCGAGGTGACCCGCACCTTCTCTGTTCGCGGCCCGTCTGATCCCACAGACTTTGCTCTTCTCTCTAACCGGGACTTGCTCCTCGGGGAGTTGAGCGGTAACGAACTGGAGGCCGCCGCAGTCATTATTGAGAACACAGGGCGCGCAGCCTATATCGATTCCCGTATGCGCTCCACGGGCTTCTTGAGTGTCCGGCGGGTTCTCATGGTGAACGCCTTCATGCGAGGAACTTGGGGCGGGCCCCAATCCATGAAAAGAAACAAGGATACCATCGACACCTTCGGTTTAGCCTTTCTGGTTGAGTCTTTGATCCCCGATTTCCGCAGGGTCTATTTTGAGAATCGCGCGGTTCCCGGAATTATGGCACCGGCGAGCGAGGTCGATCCGTTCCTCCGGGCTGTCTGGCGGGCCAAATATGGTGCCGAAGCGCCTGAGCCGACCTCCGCTCAATTGGCTCCCTTGCGCGAAGGCTTCCGCAGTTTCCCGGTGGAGATGTTCCTCTCCCAAGTTATCCAGGAGGTGTCGGGCTTTGATGGGCGCTCTATGATCTTCGGCATTCCCAATCCGCCGCCAAACCGTTTGCGTGATGAAGCCGATGCAGCCGCCCTCATCATCGGGCTGATGCGTTTGCCCGCAAGTAATGCCGAGGTCGCCCGGTTGGCTCGTCAGCCTCTTCTCGCGCAGATTGAACAGGTCCTTGCGGACGAGCGCTACTTTGATCGTCTGGCCCTTTGGGCCGGGTCGGCGGAGTTTAGCGACGACATCCGCTTCTCCCCCTGGCTCGGCGTGCATTGGGTCACCGGTGACGGGTGGACCTATTCGCCGGAGTTGGGATGGATCTACATCTTCGCCGATGACATGATGGGGTTGTGGATCTATTCCGTCGATCTCGGCTGGATGTGGACGTCGCCCGGGTATTACTCGGCGGGCCTCTATTATCGGGTCAACGGCGGTTGGTCCTCGCGGTAAATCGGCTTTGCGCGGAGCCGTCGGCCTGCGGGTTGGCGGCTCCGCGTTTCCCCCCGGATCCTTTGGCCGGATTTCTCTTTTGAAGATCTACAAGTCCACCCGGTAACGGCATTTTTGGTGGTCCCCGCGCGCATAGAGGGCGGTGTTTCGGGGGACGTCGACGATCTCCACCAACACGCCACCCAACCGTTCGCAGGTTCGCCTGGACGCGGGATTGTCCGGGTTACATGTGATCCAAAGTGGATTCAGACCGAGTCGGCGGGCGACCGGAAAGAGGAGTCGGCTGGCGCGTTCGGCGTAGTGTTTCCCGCGGAATGCCGGGTAGACCTCGTATCCGATGTGCCCGCTGTAGAGCAGGATGCCCCGGTAGTTGCCGCCCCGGAGTTCGATTTCCCCCATGATTTCGTCCGTGAATCTGTTTTGCATATTGAAGAAATAGGAGGGCGCTCTTTCCAAAGCCTCATCGCCTGAGCGACGGCTGAGAAAGACGAGCCGGAGTTCACCATCGGCAAGTTCGGAAAAAGCGGCATCCACAGGAATTCAGTGTTGGGGTGTTCAGGCCGGTTCGGCCCGCAATCGTTCGATAAGAAAGACCCCGATGACTAGCTGCAGCGGGTGGTAAATGAGGAGAGGAATGAGTAACAGGGCGACCTCTCCGCCAGGGTCGCTTCCGAAGATCACTGCGGCCATCGGCACGCCGGCTGCAATCGTCTTCTGGGAGCCGCAAAAGACCGCCGCAATGCGCACATCTTTGTTGAAACGCAGCCAACCCAACCGACTTGTCCAGACGCATAGGGACGTCGCCAAGAGTAACAGCGCGGTCGTTCCGAGAAGGGCCTCGATCGTCAGCGCCCAACCCATATCGTCCCAGATTGATTGAGCAAAGCTGTTGGCAAAGGCCGTAAAGACGGCGAAGCAAATGATGCCGTTGCTGATGTGCTTGAACGAAGGCTGCGCGAAGGCTCGGAAACGAACCGAGAAGGGACGCAGCGCCTGCCCGAGCAAGGTTGGCAAGAGAATCAACAGCGACAGCTCGGCCAGGAGGGGCCGGACTGGGGGGAGGGAAACGCCGTCGGTGGCAAAGAGAAAAAGGCACCAGAGGGGAACGAAAAACACGCCAAGCATGTTCGAAAGAGCCGTGTTAAAGAGGGCTCCGGACGTATCCCCGCCAGCCGATTCCGTGAAAATGATCGCAGACGATACGGTCGTCGGCAGGATCGCCAGAAAGAGAAGGCCTCCCCGAAGTTCCGCCTCCAGGAAGGGGCCAAAGATCGAGAGCAATCCCAGGACCATGAACGGAAAGAGAAGAAAGTTCCAACCTTGGCAAAAGACATGGAGCTGCCAGCGGAAAAGGCCTGCGCGCAGTTTTTCTGAAGGAAGCGACAGACCTTGCATGAGAAAGATCAAAAAGACTCCGGCTTTTACGGTGATTTCGGGGCGGAAAAAACCGCCGGTGGAGCCAGCCTCGGAGAGCAGGGCTCCCAAGGGGATCATGAGAACCAGGGCAATGAGAAAGCCATTTTGACGAACGGGAAAACGCATCTTCACCTCTCGTTGTGCGGAATCAGACGCGATCTGCAAGCGGAGTTCCGAAAAGAGCGTTTGCTTTCACTCTTCCGCAAGCTACCGCAGCCGCGTTGGTCTTTATGGGGCCGCCGATTCGCGATCAACTCGCCGACCCACGGGCTTGGTCGATTTTTCTCGCAATGCGCAGAGGAAGGGTTTTTCTTTCACGGTTTTTCCCATTACCTGAGGAGATTCATTTTATGTCTGGTCGTAACAGTTCCCTGGCTGGCAAGCGCCGCCCAAAGAATAAGAAGCCGGGTGCCAAGCCCAATGCCACACGTCAGCGTCAGCTCGCTTTGCGCAAGAAGAAGTATCGCAACAGTGCGCTCTTTGCCCGCCGCGAGGCCGAGAAGGCCGCCGCCAAGGCCGCCGCCTCGGAGTAAGGCCATGGTGTGTGGGTGATGGGCCGCTCAAATCCGGCTCTCATCGAATGTAGAAGATCACGGCCCCGTCGTGGGCGTTCGCCACTTCGCGCATGAGGTCTGCGTAACGCAGGGCAGTGATGCCGGGGAAGGCTGGTGTGGGGAAAGCAAGACCGTTTATGGAGACCGTCCGTTCGCCATTGGCTCCACGTGGATTGATGCGTTCGAGGCGGTTGAGGACCGTCTGCACGTTTCCGCCGAATTCGTCGCCCACCACGAAGATGGCAATGCGCTTATCGGGATCGCGGTAGCGCTGGATGGCTGTCTGGATGCCGGGCACGGGGTTGCTTTGGCTGAACCGCTGGTAGCGGTTGACCGCTTCCATGTAGATGCGCCTTTGCGCCGGGGAGTCGGGGAGCCATTCGCCGGCTGAGCTTTCGATGATGTGGCGGCCGTCGGCATCCAGAAATTGCAAGCCCTGCACTGCGGGGTAGGCGCGCAGAGCGGCGTCCATCTGGCGGATCGCCTCGGGCCAGAGTCCGCGACGCCCGGTGAGGTCGAAGAAATTGGGCAGCGCGCGCATGCTCCCGGAGGTATCGATAACGAAGATCAGGTAATTGCGGTCCAGCGGAATCCCCACGGCGGATGGGGTGTCGGCGCGACCGGGTGGGGTGCGGCGGGCTTCCTCGCGATCGGCGAGTTCGCGGCGACGATCAGCGCGGATGGTTTCCAGTTCGGAAATTTCCTCTGCGAGGGTCTCCTCTTCGGCGGAGGCGCTCGAGGCGGCTCTCTCCAGGGACTGGGCGAGGGCTTCGAGTTCCGCGAGGCGGGCGGTGGCGGTTGATCGCTGACGGACGAGCTCGGCGGTTTCCTTTTCGGTGGCCGTTAGTTCGGCGTTGAGCGCACGGAAACGGGCCTCCACTGCTTCCTGCATGCCTTCGATGATCCGGCTTTCCGCGCCGAGAGAGATCACGAAGAGCAGAATGACCGCCCCGAAACCGCAGCAAATGCAGTCGAGGAAGGAGAGGCTGAAAGTCTCGGTCTCGCGGCGTTGACGTTTCATCGGGTGGGCGCGGGGGGGCGGGGGCCAAGCGGCCAGTCCGGTGCGGGGGCGACGAGGCTGCCCCGCGAGCGGATGGCGAGATTCCAGAAGTCGAGGGCGGCATGGGGGTCGCCGTCGTGCGGGAAGAGGATCATATTCACGGGCACGCCTGGGGGCAATTGGCGCACGGCGGATTGGAGCAGTCGGCGGCGGTCGGCTTCGGTGATCTCCATGCCGGGGGCGACTGCCGGACCTTGCGTGGGGAGGCCGTCGATAACGAGGATTATATTGTCCGGCGCGGGCCGTAATTGGGCGGCGGCGGCAAAGGCTGTTTCGAAGTTGGCCCCGCCACGCGGCATCCAGTCATCGAGATTGCGCAGAGCCTGGTTGATGGAGCTGTCGCTGAAGCGCGCCCAGCCGCCGCTGTCCTCCGGGGCGAGCGCTCGGGGGGATTGGTTGAAGACAAGGAGCTGGAAGTGCGTGGCCTCGCTCAGATGGTCGGTCAGCCAGCGAATGGAGGCGCGGGCGCGTCGCCACTTGGGTGCGTTGCGTTGTTCGTCTTCGCTTCGTTGGGAGAGGATCATGGCTTCCGCAAGCGTATTGGCCATCATGCCGCCGGAGCCCTCCAGAATAAGCAAGACGCGTTGCCCGGTGAGCTGAAATTCTGTGAAATACTCGCGGGCGGTCACGGTGCGTCCGGGGCGGGGCGGCGGATCGGGTATCGCGGCGATCGCGGCTTCGGTCTCGCGGATGGCATCGGCGAGAGCGGACCTTTGGGCGCGGAGGGCTTCCAGGCGCTCTTCCAGGTCGCCGGCCGCTCCCTGGCCGCGCGCGATATCGGCCTCCAGTTCGGCGATCCCGGATTCGATCTCTGCCAATTGCTCGGTTTGCCGCAGAAGACTTGCTGTCGCCGATGCCACCTCCTCGCTGATCGAGCGCAGGGAGAGATCGAGCGTTGCGGAGGTATCCGAAACAGTGGCCGCCCGTTGTCCGGCCGTGAGCACGAAAAGCAGGATCACCGCTCCAAAACCGCAGCACACGCAGTCCAGGAAGGACAAAGTGAATGTTTGGATGGGGCGGCGTCGGCGGCGCATGGCTCAAGTTTCGAGAACCCGGATAGCTTTGCCCCGACCGAGAGGGGTGTCGACTATATCACCCGGAAGCGGTGTAGGTTCTTTGTTCGCATCGGGAAGAGAGGCAAGCGGATGCGCCTGGTCGCCGATGAGGACATGCGTGGCCGCTTCGGAGTGGGGGTGTCCGGCAGGTTTGGCAGGTTTGCCCGGCAGGGGTGTTTGCGAAGGGTGGGGGAGGCGGTTGATCTCCGGCACATTCAGCAAGTCGTGTGTCGGGGGCCATGCTTCGGCCATGCGGGCGAGGGTTTTTGCGGTCGCTCCTGTTTCAACTTCGTACACCGTCTCCCATCCTTCGGCAATCAATGCACTCTTGAGTCCCGGAAGGTGGCGCGCGCGGTCGGTGAGAATCAACGCACCCGTCCAGTCGCTCAGTTGACTAGTGATCCGGCGGGCGACAGCCGTGGCCATTTCGCGAAATAGGTCGGATGCCGTGGCCGGGCTGATCGTCAGCCGTCGTTCCCGGCGTCCGCGAATAATCAGTTCGGCATCGAGGCCTTTGCTGAGGGCCTCCAGGCCGAGGGCCACGCTTTCCCGAAAGGCGCGTTCGGTATCCTCCGCGTGGTGAATATCGAAGGCATGATCGCTCAGAAATCGCGACGCCCAAGCCCGAAAAGCAAAATCTTCGATCACGCGAGAACCGAGTTCCGGAAGATAATGGTGGGCGGTGATGCTCCAAAACGCCTCGGCGTCCGTCGTCAACCGCGCAAGTGACCATCCTCCCGGCTCGAGCTCGACAACGGTCACTGGCTTGGATGCATCGCTTCGTTCGGTCGCACCAAGAACGGCACACAACGGTCCGGGAACGAGTGCGCGTAAAGCGATGCCGAGGCTCTTCGCCATGCCCAGAACGAGTCCCAGCTTTTCCTCATTCTCCAGGATGTCCACAGGAAGCACCAATGCAAAGTCATCCGCCTTTGGCATCTGTTGGAGGAGCTCTCGCAAGTGATGGTAGGCGATCATTGACCGCGCCAACGAGGTCTTCTCGCCCCACCCGCTAACCGGTTCAACCGACAGGGCCTCCCAGAAATCATCCAGGGTCCCGCCACCGACCCGCAGGGCCGCATGGCCAAACACCCATGCATTCCCCCGCCGCGCGGCCCGCCCCGGTAGACTCACCCCCGACTCTCCCTCATCTCCCCCAGCTAAAAAAAGCCCCCCCGCCGCGATCTCCAATGCAAATGCCATACTCCGATTCCACAAAATCACTCAAAAGCTACAACCAAGAAAAAATTAGTTTCAGAAATTTATTTATCGACAGATTCGCTGAATTTGTGAGATTGGCGAAATGGGAAAATACACGAGACGACCGGTTTTGGATGAGGAGGT